>CAVFWT010000105.1:0-5904 GCA_963626305.1 bacterium
GATGGCAACTGGTAAGGCAATCATGGATGGCGCGAGAACTCTGACTGATGGTACTGTTGTTACTGCAATGTGCAGAAACGGTGTCAACTTCGGAATCCGTATTGCCGGAATGGGCGACGAGTGGTTCACTGGTCCGGTTAACACACCACAGGGTCTGTACTTCACTGGTTATGACGGCGAAGATGCTTGCCCGGATATCGGTGACAGTGCAATCACTGAAACTGTTGGTGTAGGTGGTATGGCTATGATCGCAGCTCCAGCTGTAACCAGATTCGTTGGTGCAGGTGGATATGAAGATGCGCTCAACACCAGCAATGAGATGACTGAAATCACTATCGATAGAAACCCGAACTACATCATTCCAAACTGGAACTTCCAGGGAACTTGCCTCGGTATCGATGCAAGACTGGTTGTTGAGAAGGGAATCACTCCAGTAATCAACACTGGTATCGCACACAAGATTGCAGGATTTGGACAGATTGGTGCCGGAACGGTTCACCCACCAATCGAGGCATTCCAGAAGGCGGTACTTGCTTACGCAAAGAAGCTTGGATTTGAAGAATAGAATCTTATAAGGGATAACCATAGAAAGAACCATCATAGCGGCTCGAGAAATCGGGCCGCTATAATGAAAAATGTGGAGGAATAAGGACAATGGGCAAGAAAATTGTCATTGCTCTCGGTGGAAATGCACTGGGAAATAATGTAGAAGAACAGCGCGCTGCTGTAGCAAACACTGCAGGCGTTATCGTTGACCTCGTTGAGGAAGGTCACGACCTGATTGTTACTCATGGTAACGGACCTCAGGTTGGTATGATTCAGAATGCAATGGATTTGTTAGCTAGAACAGATCACCAGTATGGTCAAGTTCCGCTAGCATCTTGTGGCGCTATGAGCCAGGGATATATTGGTATCGACCTTCAGAATGCAATTAAGTTTGAGCTGAAGAAGAGAGGTATCGACAAGAAAGTTTCGACCATCATCTCTCAGACGCTCGTCGATGAGAACGATGAAGCGTTCCAGAATCCGACAAAGCCAATCGGTCGTTTCCTGACGAAGGAAGAGGCAGATGAACTGGCTGCAAGAGGCGTTACTGTAATGGAAGACGCTGGCAGAGGATACCGTGAAGTCGTTGCTTCCCCAATGCCTAAGAAAATCTGCGAACTGGGAACAATTCGCACCCTGTTCGAAGCAGGTCATATCGTAATCACTTTGGGTGGCGGCGGAATCCCTGTTGTAGACAAGAATGGCGAGCTCGAAAGAGTTCGTGCGGTAATCGACAAGGATAACGCAAGTAGCCTGCTGGCTTCTACATTCGGCGCAGATTACCTTGTTATGCTTACCGGCGTTGAGAAGGTTGCCATCAACTGGGGCAAGCCGAATCAGGAATGGCTGGCAGATCTCAGCGTAGAAGAAGCGAAGAAGTATATCGAAGAGGAACAGTTCGCAAAGGGTTCCATGCTTCCTAAGGTAGAGGCAGCAATCCGCTTTGCAGAGTCCGGCGAGGGCCGCAATGCGCTGATTACACTCCTCGAGAAGGCAAGAGAAGGAATTAACGGAGAGACTGGAACAGTTATCCACAAGTAATTTTGCTTCGAATGCTACTTCTGATAAATACGATTAAGAAAGAATGAGGAGATATTTTAATGAATATACCTGTAAATTTCGTTACATGGATAGCGGCATTCTTGCCGATTATTGTCCTAATCGTATTAATGATTAAATTCCACTGGGGCGCTACTGAAGCGGCCCCAGTTGGTTTGCTTATTACGATTATTTCAGCACTGACCGTCTACAAAGCAAATGTTACAGGCATTGCCGTAGAGAGCGCGAAAGGGATCTGGAGCGCACTTGTCATCCTGCTGATTATATGGACAGCGATATTGATGTATCAGGTTGGCGAAGAAGCCCATGCTTTTGTCGTAATCAAAGAAGGCATGAGCAAACTTCTCCCGAATGAATTGATGCTCGTACTCGCAATGGGATGGATTTTCGAGAGTTTCCTCCAGGGAATCACCGGCTTCGGTGTTCCGGTTGCAGTAGGTGCGCCACTTCTGATTGGAATCGGCGTATCCCCAATGTATGCCATCATTATTCCACTTTTGGGTCAGGCATGGGGCAACACGTTCGGTACGCTGGGCGCTGCTTGGGACTCGCTGGCAGTATCTGCCGGTATGGTAGTTGGCAGCGAGCAGTATTATAAAGCTGCTTTCTGGGCTGCACTCTTCCTGCTTGTATGGGATTTCATCACTGGTATTGTTATTTGCTGGATGTACGGCAAGGGCAAAGCTGTCAAGAAAGGACTCCCAGCAGTTCTCGTGATGACCATCATCGGTGGTGGTGGCGAGCTCCTGCTGAGCCAGATTAACACTACTTTGGCAAACTTCATCCCAGCTGTTCTCTGCCTGGTTGTTCTGATGCTGATGGGCCGCATGA
This sequence comes from bacterium, assembly GCA_963626305.1. Classification (GTDB taxonomy): domain Bacteria; phylum Bacillota; class Clostridia; order Peptostreptococcales; family Anaerovoracaceae; genus Mogibacterium_A. Next base: position 2,437 of record CAVFWT010000105.1, read on the forward strand.
AGATGTACCGTGACGAGTGGAAAGTAGAAGATTCTAAAATCATGGTTCGTAAGGAGAGCACTTCCGAGCAGGTTGAGCTTCCGAAGGATATGACACTGGTACAGGCGTTCATTCCATACGTGCTCCTGTCGCTGATGACCATTATCGTGTTGACAGTAACACCGATTAATGAATTCTTGGGTCAGTTCCAGATTAGCATTTCGGTACCGGAAACAATGACCGGATACGGTTTTGAAAACAGTGCAAACAACGCGTTCTCGCCACTTGCACCGTTCACACACGCGAGCATGTTCCTGTTCCTCTCCGCAATTATCGGACTTCTGTACTACAAGAAGCACGGTTGGATTAAGACCGGTGGTACGAAGAATATTTTTGCTCGTTCCATCACGATGACCATGCCATCCGGAATGGCGGTTATTGGACTGGTTATCATGTCGAAGATTATGAGCGGAACCGGACAGACCATTGTACTGTCTCAGGGAATCGCAAATGTACTGGGTAATAAGTACTTGATTCTGGCACCGTTCATCGGACTGCTCGGAACATTTATGACGGGAAGCAATATGAGTTCGAACATCCTGTTCGGCGATTTCCAGATGACAACATCTTCGTTGCTTCACGTGAACGCTCCAGCCGTTATGGGTGCACAGACCGCTGGTGGTGCAATTGGTGCGGCGGTGAGCCCAAGTAAGATTATTTTGGGAACCACAACTGCGAAGTGCCTGGGTAAAGAGGGTGAAGTATTGAAGACGATGCTCATGCTCACAATTCCGGCAACGATTGCAATCGGCGTATTCTTGTTCTTGGTATTTGGACTTTAAACAGGGGGCATAGATATGGAAAAAACTAGTTTCTGGAAGACGAACGCAGGGGCACTAACCATTGCGTTCATCATCACAATGATTGGTTTTGCGATGATACTGATTGGTGCAAACCATGGCACGGATGCCCTGACTGCAGTAGGGTTCATCGCAATTGTTGCGGCGATGCTGATTTCACCGGTTAAAGTGTTCATCATCGACCGAAAGAATAAGTAGAAATACTTAGGAGGTTTCAAAATGGAAATTGAAGTAATCACTGGAAGAATTGCGCAGGATCTCGAATATCTGAAGAAGTTCACAGCAACCCCTGGTGAAGGATGCACCAGACTGCCATTCACGAAGGAAGCAAGAGACGCTGTAGATTATCTGACTAAGACGATGGAAGAAGCTGGTCTGGAAGTTCGTGAAGATGAAGCCGGCAATGTAATCGGCGTTCTGAAGGGAACGGATCCAGATGCACCTTGTGTAATGTCTGGTTCGCATTATGACTCCGTAATTCATGGCGGAAATTATGACGGAATCGGTGGAGTTGTTTGCTCCATCGAGATGGCTCGTCAGATTGCTGCTAGTGGCAAGCAGCACAAGAGAGACCTGGTTGTTGTTGGATTCAATGACGAAGAAGGTATGCGCTTTGGAACAGGTTATTTCGGTTCTGGAGCTATGCTCGGGCACAGAGATGAAGCATATGCAAATCAGTTCAAGGATGCCGACGGTATCTCCATCGCTGAGGCAATGAGGGGATACGGATTGAATCCGGCAAAGCTGACCAATGCTGCTTGGGAGGAAGGTTCTATTGGACACTTCATCGAAGCACACATCGAGCAGGGTCCTGTACTGGATCAGAAACAGCTTGAAATTGGTCTGGTAACTGGTATCGTAGGAATTCAGAGATACATGGTAACCGTTCACGGAAGAGCAGACCACGCTGGTACTACTCCAATGGATATGAGAATGGATGCTGTCGATACTGCTTCGAAGGTAATCTCGAAGATTGCTGATTGGGCAAGAGAGAAAGCAGATGGCACTGTTGCTACCGTTGGTTTCATGAACGTTATACCGGGTGGAATGAATATTGTTGCAGAGAAGGTAGAATTCACGGTAGATATCCGTTCCATGAATAACGATAACATTACTGATATCGCTAGAAGAATCAAGGCTGCTCTGGAAAGAGAGTGCAAGATTATGGGCGGAAGCTACGAAATCGATACCAAGTTGATTATCGAGCCAGTTGCACTGGATGCAGATATGCTGAATACCCTGGAGAACTCTTGCGAAGAGAGAGGATATTCTTACATGCGTCTGCCAAGTGGTGCAGGACATGATTCCCTGGAAATCGGTCAGCAGCTGCCAACCGTAATGCTCTTCGTATCCAGCAAGGATGGAAGAAGTCATGCGCCAGTTGAATTCAGTAAGTACAGTGATCTCGCAAAGGCTTCTGTTCTGATGACAGACCTGGTAGAGAAACTGCTCGATGAATAATCGCTTAAATTAGATATAGCATAATTGTTAAAAGAACGAGGTTGAACATGGTAGAGGGAAAATATAACTCTGTCTACAAGAAAGATAATATCCGTCAGATTCGGCGTGCGCTGAAGATGACACAGAAGGAATTTCTAGAATACTTTCTGATGAAGGACGACGGCAAACCGGCGATGAGTGTTGCGACGCTTTCCAACTTGGAATCCAAGGGAGGCGAGCGTCTCAATGAAGTAATCACGGCGGTTTGCACGAGACTTCAGCTGGACAGTATGATGTTCTCGCTGGAACCACAGGAATTCCTCCAGAATTTGGAATCTTTCCTTAGCAATTATCAGTCTGATGACAATCTCTTTGATAAGAGTGAAAAGAAAGGTAACATCAGTCAACTGGTAAACCGACTGACGATGTATTTCGCTGATGAGATGCTAGAAGGAAGATTGAAGCGTGGCGATCAGATTGAATCGGATCGCGAATTGGCAAAGAAGTTGAATGTGGGTCGTTCTGCCATTCGAGAAGCACTTAAGGTGCTGGATGTACTTGGAATGATTGATATTCGACTCGGGCAGGGAACCTATATCTCTAGCCGAGAATCCAATTTCTTCTCTATTCCGCTGTCATGGTCTCTTTTCTTGGACGGCGCACAGATGCAGAGCATTCTGCAAGTGCGTGGTGCACTCGAAATTCGTGCAGCGCAACTTGCGACTCACTGCAAAGATGAGCAGAAGTTAGCAAGATTGACTGACATCTATTATCGGATGCAGAAGACGTTCCAAGAGAGCAAAGAGAATGGTAACATTCAGTCCGCTTTGCAAGATACACTGGATTCGGACATCGAGTTCCACACTTGTATTGCCGATTGTTCGGGGAATCCGATTATTCTCTCCATGCTTACGACGATTCGAAATCTCCTCAAGAGAGTCAGCGGTACTGGTATCATTGATGTCAATCAGATGCAGGCCGTTGTCGAGGAACACCAGAAACTGTACGGTGCCATCATTTCCGGAAACGAGGCAGATGTCACCGCTGCAATGATGAAGCACTTGTCTTCTTCGATGGATCGTTATCAGTTGTAACAGAGTACAGCACAAGCAAACATCTAGAATCATTACCTCATACACTGAATTTGGCATATACGAAAATGCGAATTCAAACAGAAACACCCGGCTTT
>CAVFWT010000106.1:0-5838 GCA_963626305.1 bacterium
CGCAACTGGTTTGGGACCAGTGGGCCGCGGGTTCAAATCCTGCCACCCCGACCATCATTTTTTATGAGGGCCTTTAGCTCAGTTGGTCAGAGCATCCGGCTCATAACCGGCAGGTCCCGGGTTCAAGTCCCTGATGGCCCACCATAATTTAATCTTTATGCCCAGATAGCTCAGTTGGTAGAGCAGCAGACTGAAAATCTGCGTGTCCTTGGTTCGATTCCGAGTCTGGGCACCAAAGACGATGCACATGCATCGTCTTTTTCTTTGTCTTTATTTAATCGATTCTGATTGTGTGAGTATCTATCTTCTTTTAATTATATACATCATTATATATGTCATTTTTTGGCCGCATTCCTTCTAATATCATTAAAATTTATACTGGGGTATGGTTTTGCACGTATTACTTATTTGTTATTATTTTTTTAAGTCGGTAGAATGTATGTTGTCTATGTATCTATTGATTAAGGAGGATCACTATGAATGATAATGCAAACTCTTCGAAGAAGAGCTATGCGGGGAAATTAATTCTTCTTGGGATATTTATCGCGTGTCTAATTTTGTATTTTGCGGTGCCATCTATTCACACATGGGTGAACAACGTTGTTGCGATGTTCAAGTCGGGCGACTTTGATCAGATGAAGAATTTCATTTCGAAATATGGCAAGTGGGCGATGTTGATTTCTGCATTCCTGATGGTATTCCAGTCTATCGCAGCTCCGCTTCCTGCATTCTTTATTACATTGACCAATGCGAATCTCTTTGGCTGGTGGCAGGGTTGTATTCTTTCTTGGGCATCTGCGATGCTCGGTGCGGCTGTCTGCTTCTTCATCGCACGTATTCTCGGAAGAGATGTTGTTGAAAAGCTTTGTACGAAGGGCGCGCTGCTGTCGATTGAACAATTCTTCGACAAGTATGGTAAGAAGTGTATTCTGATTGCACGTCTATTGCCTTTCATTTCATTTGATATTGTCAGCTATGCTGCCGGTCTGACTGCGATGGACTTCTGGGGATTCTTCATTGCTACTGGGATTGGTCAACTCCCAGCTTGCATCGTATATTCTTATGTAGGTGGCATGCTCACTGGTGGTGCAAAGATGCTTTTCATCGGACTGCTGTGCCTGTTTGCGTTGGCAATCTTTGTTACGCTGATTCGTCAGATTTGGGTAGCAAGAAACAAGAAAACAGATCAATCCGAGGAAAAATCTGCATAAAGTCACTCAAAATGTTACTTGAATGGGGTGAGAATGTATATTCTGCGTAAAACATTCAGCGAATTAAACCGAATATACGGTAACAATCTTTGTTCGGATAAAAGTAAAAAGAGAATATTATGCTCTTTCGATTGCGGTCGGCATCTTGCAATGCTGGCCGTTTTTTTTTACTGTAGAATTATGTCCGAGTTAGACGCCTTTAAAAAAACAAATACAAGCTGATTTAATATTTGTTTTTTTTATAGTATTTACGGTGAGAAATTATTTTTGAATTGGTTATTTTTGGACTTAAGACTTAAAATTAACAATGGATATTAGCATTAATATCCGATTCTGTAGCTTTTCAGAATCTATGCGAAATATATTGAAAAAGGAGGAATTGAACATGAAGAGTTCAAAGCGCATGTTCGTAGCTGTTCTGACTCTTTGCTTGGCATTCACCATGGCACTGGCGTCGGTAACAGTTAACGCTGCGACGAAGAAACCGAAAAAGATTACTCTGAAGACAACGGCTTCTACTGTTGACATCAAGGGTAAGGTTCGAGTAACGGTTAAATCGGTATCGCCGAAGGGTGCGTCCAAATCTGTGAAGTACAAGAGCAGCAATAAAAAAGTTGCTACTGTCAGCAGCTCGGGCTATGTTACCGGTAAGAAGAAGGGCACTGTAAAAATCACAGTAACTTCTAAGAAGAATAAGAAGGCGAAGAAGACCATCAAGATTACAGTTAAGGACTTGAAGGCGTCTTCGGTAACACTGAATCAGAAATCCTGGACAGCTGCACCGAATATGAAGACTACAATCAAGGCAACGGTTAAGGGCTCTGCTGGTTTCTACAATCAGGGTGTAACTTGGAAGTCTTCCAACACATCTGTTGCTACAGTAGATAGCAAGGGTAATGTGACTGCAAAGAAAGCAGGCTCTGCAACGATTACAGCAACGGAAAAGGGTGGATCCAAGAAGGCTACTTGTGCTGTTACCGTAAGAGATGCTGGCTCTTCGACACCAACTGTTGATACCGAGAAGAAGTCGGTAACTATTGATGCTGTTGTCATGAAGCCTGATACAAAATCCATGCATTACGTAGTAAGTACAAAAGGAAATCAAGCGGCTAACGCAACAATGGTTACGACTGTTTCCACAACGGACTTTGAGAAAGCAATGAGTGACATCAGTGCAACACCTTGGAATTCGGATAAGAAAGTTACTGATGATGAGAAGAAAGCTGTTGGCAATACTATTTATGATTTGGTAAATGGTAAGGTTGACGGAACAAAGGCAACTGGTAACGCAAATTACACGAAACTTAAGGTTACCGTTTCCTGGGATGGTGGCTCCAAGACGATGCAGGAATCGTTGAAGGATGCAACAAATGGCGAAAACTTCAGCATGATTTATGCGAACGTTGCAAATGACGCAAATGTTCAGTTTGGATGCATTACTTGCAACACCAGCTGCTATTCTGGTATGGTTGCAAACGAACTAGAGTCTACCAAGAGTCCGTTTACGCCTCAGAACCTACCAGAAGCTGGTACTAAGGTAAAGATTACATATACTGTAGATGATACGAATTACATCTCTCCATCAGAACTTGCATCGAATATGTCGGATTATGTAATTCTCGATGCCAGAAAAGAGGCTGATTACAACAAGAACTGCATTAAAGGCGCAGTTTCTGCAGATGTAGATGGTGCAGTTTCGAATCCAACCGATGAGAGTAAAGCAACTGCAAAGGCAAATGTTCAGGCTGTTGTAGATAAGTATGGCACCGATAAGAAGTATGCTGTTATTTGTTATAGCGGAAATCGTTATGCAGCGGTTGCAACATCTTATCTGAAGGAACTGGGTGTAAGCAGCGATAACATTGTTACACTTGGAAATTCGAAGGGCAGAAACTCGAGCCAGGGTGGTATGAAAGCTTGGCTTGCTTATGGTGGAGATTTGCAGAATTACAAGTATTGCAATGCATCCGATGTGACAAATGTACTCAAAGATTCGGAGAGTGTTATTATTGATACTCGCGCGACTGCAGATTACAATGAAAAACACATCCCAGGTGCAATTCTTGCCGATGTAAGCAAAGATAGTGCAAAGGACGATGTTGCTGCTATTGTAAACAAATATGGCAAGGGTAAATCCTACTATGTTATTTGTTACACCGGAAATAGCAAGGCACGAAAAGGAACCGCACTCTTGATGAGCGCCGGCGTTGATACTGCAAATATCTTGACGCTGGGTGGCGATGATAGAACTCGGTCCGATGAAGGCGGAATGAAGGCGTGGAATGCAAAATATCCACACATTGTTGTTTCGGGTGATGTTACAACATCCGGGGGCAAACACTTCAGTAATGCAATTACTGCAGATGATTTGAAGGAAGTTGTGTCGGATACTCCTATTAAGTGCCCACTGACACTCATGGATGTAAGAGCTGCCAAGGATTATGTAAGCGGCCATATTGATGGTGCAATTAGCACACCATCAGACGATTCCGATGCGATTAAGTCTGCGATAAATCCAAATGCGCTGTATGTTCTGATTTGTTATTCCGGAAACAGTAAGGCAGATGCTGCTAGAAATGTGATGGTTAACGACTTTGGCATTTCTGATGATAGAATTATTGTTCTGACGGGTGGCATGAAAGCGTGGACTGGAGATACCGTATCGTCTTATCACTATGTAAATGCAAAGACGACATATAATAATTTGGAAAATCCAGATTATGTTGTTCTTGACGTACGTAAGGCAGCGGATTATAAGGCAGGACATATTCCGGGCGCAGTATCTGCTGATGTAGATGGAGCAGTTACAAATGCGACAGACGAAACTAAGGCAACGGCACAGGCAAATGTTCAGGCTGTCGTTGACAAGTACGGCAAGGACAAGAAATACATCGTTATTTGCTATTCTGGTAATAGATATGCTCAGGCTGGAACCGCTTGCTTGCTCGATGCTGGTGTGAATAACGACAACATCTTCACACTGGGTGGTGATGATAGCACTCAGTCTAGCGAAGGCGGAATGAAGGCGTGGACTGCAAATTATAAGGATTACACCGTTGCTGAGCACACTTCGCCTGCAGGAAAATACTTCCAGAATAGTATTACTGTAGATCAGTTGAAGGCAGATCTCAGCGGTAGTGAGTTATACACCGTATTGGATGTAAGAGCAGCAGACGATTATGAAAAAGGTACAATTGATGGTGCAATCAGTGCTCCATCCGATGACGCATCTGCACTTAAGTCGGCGGTAGACGGAAATCCAAATGGATTATATGTTCTGGTTTGCTACACTGGAAACAGTAAAGCAGATGCAGCTCGCAACATTCTTGTAAATAGCTTCGATGTTCCGGAAGACCGAGTAATCGTTCTTCAAGGCGGTAAGGCTGCTTGGGATGATGCGAATGGTACATCTAACTAATCCTTACCTAGGATAGGTTGCAGTAAATTAATTACCGAAAGCACTTCGGTGCATATGGTTAAATAATTTGGATGCTTAAAGCACGAGGGAAATCGCCCTCGTGCTTTTCTATACCCTTTTGCTTTAAATTATTTCATCTGAATATCATAAGTCGTCCTCTCTGTCGATGGCGTGCTACCTGTAACTTTTATTTTCCAGTAATCCATGATAGAATATCTTGAACTTTTGTGTGTAATTATGCTTCGGTGGAGTACACGAAAAATTCTTTATAATATTCTATATAACAAGGAGAACAATATGGCGCAGCTATATTATCGATATAGTACGATGAATGCGGGGAAATCCCTGGAAGTTATCAAGGTGGCGAATAATTACGAGGAACGTGGCAAGAATGTACTCTGTTTGCTACCCCGAGTGGAAGGCCGTGAAGATCAATACGAGATTGTCTCTCGTGCGGGACTCAGCCATCCGGCACTCATGATTGATGAAGACACGAATATCATGAACCTTTTTATTGAGCGCAACATGCAGGAACCAATTGATTGCGTGTTGATTGATGAATGCCAATTTCTTCGCAAGCATCACGTGCAAGAACTGGCGGAAATTGTGGATAGCTTCGATGTGCCGGTTATGGCATATGGATTGAAAAATGATTTTAAGAATGAACTCTTTGAAGGTTCGTATTACTTCTTGGTATATGCGGATAAGATTGAAGAGATTAAGACGATTTGTTGGTGCGGCCGCAAGGCGACGATGGTGGCGCGCATTCAGGATGGCAAGATTATTAAGCAAGGTAATCAGATTGCCATTGGTGGTAATGACATGTACGTGTCGCTTTGCCGTAAGCACTATAACGATGGACGGATGTCCGGAGAGAACTAGATGAGTTGAACTTACTTTTGACAGAGAAGGTTTGGGTGATGGCGTGATGATGAACCGAATGTCTAAAAACAGAATCCATGGAAGGCACATCCTTCCGATTATACTGATTCTGCTGTTCGCATGGACGGTGGAGACGGCACCGGTTTCTGCGGTTTCCTACGCTTCACCGGGGAAGGTGACGGCAGCAATTAATGCGAAGAGCGGGACCGTGCTCCGTGCGAAAGCGTCGACGTCGTCTAAGCGGGTACGAAAACTTTCAAACAACGCGAAAGTGACGATTAAGTACGAGGTGTATACGAGCAAATCGTCCACTGACTCGGCATACCA
>CAVFWT010000107.1:0-5756 GCA_963626305.1 bacterium
CTTCTGTGGACAGAACTTAGGTGCCGGGAAGAAAGACCGTGTCCTTCGAAGTGTTCGAACCGGTTTGATTCAATCATTGGCAGTGCAGATTTCGGTCATTGCGATATTGCTTCTCTTCGCCAGAGGAATTCTGTCCCTGTTCTTGACGGACGAGACGGTTATCAATATCGGCGTACAGATGATGTATCAATTCATGCCGTGGTATTTGCTTGCGGTGGTGATTGAAATATTCACCGGTGCTCTTCGAGGCCTTGGCGATGTGAAGATTCCGACAGCAATTACCGTTGGTGTAACCCTCGGGGTCCGTATTCCGTGGCTGCTGATATTATTGCCGCAGCATCACGAAGTGCTGATGGTCATCTTGAGTTATCCGGCAGCATGGGTATTAAATCTCGCATTGATGCTTCCATATTATTTCACTCGGAAGCGCAAAATCCTGGGCAATGTGACCGCATAAGCGTAATCAAAATAAACCCAAGCGGAATAAGCATATCGAATCCACACTTGAATACATGGGAGTTTCGATTAACAATTAAATACATAATGATTCCCAAATGAGGGATGCAGACTCTGAGCAGCAGCCGAAAGGCTGCTGCTTTTTCGTGCACGCAATTCTCGTGACCGTAAAGAATCTATTTTGTGAACATGCTTTTACAGACAACTTACAAAGCTTTACCGTGGCTTGATAGTGAAGCGGTCTCCGCCTTGCTAGAATTAATGCGAAGGAGTTTTCAATGAACAAGATTAAAGCCGTCAAAATGGCAACCGTGCTTCTCGGTATCGCGTTTCTGGTTGCAGTGACGTTGTTCGACTGGGATAGCATCAACACTTATAAGAAATATAATTCCGATACGCTTCACTATGTTCGAGCACGCGTGGTCAGCATCACCAGCGAGCGACTCGAGCAAGATTCCGTGGATTCGAACCTCTACCTGGGAGAGCAGGAAGTGGTTGTCGAAGTGCTCGAAGGAAGCAGTAAGGGTAAAAAGATTTCCATCGACAACTACTTGACGCAGGTGCACAACATCCGCGTTTCGAATCGCAGCCGCGTTATTGTCTGCATGGATACACCGAAGAATGCAACGCCGTATTACACCATCTATAACTATGATCGGACGCTTCCTCTGGGAATGCTGGTTGCAGTATTTGCTTTTACCATCATATTGATTGGAAGGCGGAAAGGATTCCGTGCATTGCTGGGTGTATTCTTCTCGCTGCTTGCGGTCGTGGTATTCATGGCACAGGCGATTTTCCACGGATTTAATCCGATTGCAGTCACTGCGATTACAGTGCTTATTGCAACGGGATCAACGCTTCTGCTACTCAATGGATTCAGCAGGCGTACGGCGGCTGGTGCGATATCGACATTAATTGGCGTCTTTGTGACAGGTGTTATTTTCACCATTGCAGCATGGACACTTCATTTATCCGGGTATAACAGCGATCTTGCAGAGGAACTTCTGCTCGTGCGGGATGCAACAGGACTATCGGTTCGTCCACTTCTGCTCGCCGGTGTGCTCATATCCGCACTCGGAGCAGTGATGGACGTTGCGGTATCGCTTGTCGCAGCATTGGAGGAATTGGTAACCGTGAATCCATCCATCACCCGAAGCACGATTTTACGTTCCGGTCTCAATATCGGTAAAGATATGATCGGAACCATGAGCAATACACTGATTCTCGCTTTTGCCGGAACCGCGCTGAATACGATGATTAGCTTGCTCGCATATGGTTATCAGTTTGTGCAATTGTTTTCGTCCGATTACATTGCCATTGAACTGACGCAAGGCTTATGTGCCACCATCGGGGTCATTCTGACCGTACCGATTGCGACCGGCGTATTTGCTTTTTTCTACACACGTCAACACCGGCTGCCTTCCAGAACGCAGCACGTTGAGATAAAAACAACTATTGGAGAAGAGAAAGGAACGTTATAAGAGATGAACTTAAGTAAGATTCGAAGTAGAAAGTGGGTCCGAATTTGTGCCTTTCTGCTAATTGCCTGTGTCACTGCGATATACAGCATTTCGACATTTGCAGCAGAGAGTTCGACTGATTCGTCCGCAATTAATCAAGACACAACATGGACATATTTAGACACTGGCGCAGATCCAGCTGGTGATTCCAGCGCATCAGGATATAGCCGCACATCTTGGACAAAAGCAGGATATGATACGTCCGGATGGAAGACCGCAAAAGGATCTTTCGGTGCAAAAAAAGGTAAGAAAACAGCATTGAGCGGTGGATATACACCGAACACTTTGCTCACTCAGTTCAAAGAAGACGGTTCTACTGATATCGAAGCATACTTCTTCCGCACAACTGTAAACATCGATGATCCATCAGCAATCAAGAAGATTGAAGGAAGTGTTCTCTACGATGATTCCGCAACTGTATACATCAACGGAACCAAAGTTGCAGGATTCGATGATAGCAGCATTACTGCAAACCTTCAGTACGGTGGTTCGAATGCAGATGCACCACAGACGGGTAGCATCTCCGTTACCGAAAACATCCAGAAGCTTCTGGTTAAAGGTGATAATGTCATTGCGGTTGAGGTACATCAGGGTCGTGAAGGCAGCTCGGATATCTACTTCGACATGCCGTCCCTGACATTCTCCACAAGCTCGGATAGTGAAGATGGTGGAAGCTCTTCGGATACAGACAACACCATCAGCAGCATTTCGATTTCCGTAGGAAGCGATGAGACCGAACGCAACTTCACATGGTACAGCAATGCAAAGAAGGATGGCGAAGTTCTGATTGCGAAGGCAAGCGAAGTGAAGAATGACACGATGCCAGCAAATGCAACCAGCAGCAAAGCAACGGTAAAAGAAGCAACCAACAAGTCCGGATACTACAGCTATCAGGCAACTGCTTCGAAACTCGAGAAGAATTGCAAATATGCTTACCAGGTTGTTTCCGGTGATGCAAAATCCGAGATTAATACTTTTACCACCGGAAGTGGATCAAGCTTCTCCTTCGCTTTTGCCGGCGACCCACAGATTGGTGCCAGCGGAAGTACGGTCAGCGATGAAGATGGTTGGGAGAAGACACTGAGTCTCATCAACAGCAAGTCGGAACTGAGCGGTATCGAATTCATGCTCTCCGCAGGAGACCAGGTTAACCGTGCAAACGACGAAGATCAGTATGAAGCATATCTGAACCACAGCACACTCAAGGATCTGCCAGTTGCTACCGTAGTCGGCAACCACGATACTTCTTCGGTTGCATATGACGAACACTTCAATGTTCCGAACAAGAGCAGCTACGGAACCACGGAGGCAAGTGGAGATTATTACTTCGTATACAACAACACACTGTTCATGGCTTTGAATAGTAACAACCGTTCCACTTCGGAACACAAGGCTTTCATGGAGGAAGCAATTTCTAAGACAAAGAATCAGAACATCAAGTGGAAGATTGTAACATTCCACCACTCCATCTACTCGGTTGCAAACCACGCGTCCGAAAGTGATATTCTGGAACGTCGTAACCAGTTGTCCCCAGTATTTAAGGATCTCGATATCGACGTTGTTCTGATGGGTCACGATCACGTATATTGCCGTACATACATGATGGATGGTGTAACACCAATGACAGATGCATCCATCTACGATGATGACAATTACAGCTCCATTACCAATCCAGAAGGTATCCTGTACGTAACTGCTAACTCGGCATCTGGATCGAAGTATTACACCATTCAGAAGGATCAGGATTTCAACTATGCATATGTTATGAATCAGGAAAGAACACCGAATATTTCCAGAGTAGATATTTCGGATAACAAGTTCACCATCACAACATATCGTACGAGTGATATGAGCGTAGTGGATACATTCACCATCAATCGTAAGACTTCGCATAAGGTAACCGTTAGCGATTCGGAACACGGATCGGCAAGCACAGACACGACCAGCGCATATTCTGGCGACAAGGTAACGCTGACTGCAACTGCAGATGATGGTTATCAGTTCAAAGAATGGAAGGTTGTCAGCGGAGATGTTGAAATCAGCGATGACAGCTTCACCATGCCGGACAGCGATGTTGAAGTACAGGCTGTATTCGAGAAGATTGATTCCGATGATGATGGTACCATTGATGACGATTCCGATGATTCGGATGACGTTGATGATGCAGACGATGAAGATGTTACAGAATCTACATCGAATCCATCGACTGGTGATAACAGCTTAGTTCTCTGGATTACACTGGCACTCCTTGCAGGTGGGGCCGCTTCGGTAGTCGTTATCGAGAGAAAGAAAGCAAGCCGCCACTAATTAAAACAAACTCCGTGAAATAGGGGATGGCAATAATGAAAGGCTCTGACTGAAAGGTCAGAGCCTTTTATATATCACCTTCTGTTTTATCTTGATGTGTTTTCAATTTTAAATTTTCTTTTCTAGATTGGAAGTGTTGCAGTAATGCGAAGGCTTAATCCATCTTGTGAGTACGCTGCAATTTTTCCACCGTGTGCATGGACAACTGCCTGTGCAATGGAGAGGCCGATTCCATGTCCGCCACTCTCGGAATTTCGTGATGCATCGGCACGGTAGAAACGATCGAAGAGGTGCGGGATGCTCTCTAAGTCCATCTGGTCGGTGTCATTCTGAACGGTGAGGAATAAACTCTTTCCGTTTACAACTGCATTCAGTTGAATGGAACCGTCAGTGCTGGAATATTTGAAGGCATTGTCTAGCAGAATGCTGACAAGTTTCTGAATCGAACTCTGATTCCCGCGGATAACAATACCATCGGCAATGTTGTATTCGTATGCTTTCTCATCTAACTTGGCACGAGAATCAAATGATTTTGCCACATCGAGTACGGTCTCCGAGAAATCGAAGACTTTCATTTCACCGGAATCCTTCTGGACTTCTTCCATACGGGTGAGATAGACGAGTTCTTCCGTCAATGTGGAAAGGCGTGCCGTCTGCTGCTTGATGTCCTGAAGCCATTCGTTATCGGCGGCATCCTCTTCATCCATCTCCATGACCGAAATATCTGCATTGATGATGGTGAGTGGGGTTCGGATTTCGTGACCGGCATCCGTGATGAAGCGACGCTGTTTCTCGTAACTCTCTTCTACTGGTTTGAGAATTCGTTTCGAGAAGTAATTCAGAAGAATGAATACAATTGCTAGTCCGAGCAAAGATACGGTGATGCTGAGATTACGGAAAGCTCGGAAACTTTCAATAGATCTCGTGCAATCGAGGAAAATATAACGGGTATTCGTTCCTTCAGTTACCCGAGTACAGCGATAGCCATCGATGAATACGTGTTTATTGTCTTTGTTTAAGAGCTTTATCGCATCTTGCCGTAACGTTGACGCAGTGCTGTCATCCATCGTTAAGAGCTGCGATGCATCAATTTCCTGAAGTTGCTGATTGGCATCCAATACGATGGAGAAGTATCTTGATTCAAATGGGACGTTGAGCTCGTTTTTCTTCTGCTCTAGTTGCTTGCGAAATAAGTAGCTTCGATCGGAACTATCGCTGCTCGGAAGACCTTTCGTATGCTGATTCGGGATGCTGCCGCTATTATTACTGGATTTCTTATCCGGCGAGAACATGCTTTCGGGGAATGTTCCCTTGTTTTCCGCTAAGACGTTCAGCGTCCAATCCGTACGATCAATCACGTCGCGGTAGTTCATGTAATTGATGATGAACATCAAAAGCGCGAGTGCGAAGAGCACCGACAACATCGCTACCGTTATGAACTTGAATCGTAACTTTCTTACCATAATATAACCT
>CAVFWT010000108.1:0-5679 GCA_963626305.1 bacterium
GGGAAGCTGCCTGGGAAATTAGGACATCGCCGGTTTTTTCTTTTTTTGTTTTTTTTTGGATTTATTGATACAATCATTTACTAATTCTTTATTATCTTCAATTGCTAGAAGGTTCGGAATGAACCGGAATGTCTAGAAAGATAAGCCTATTATAAGTATTGACTGTTTCTACTGTTTCTAGTTTGTTAAATCTAACTTGAAAAAAACTTGATTTTGTGTACAATTACAGTTGTGATTAATTTTATTGATATATTAAAGTAATATCATATATGTCATGGTGAATATAAATCTGTTTGTGTGCTTCTATTCATATGATGTATAGATGAGAGGAGAATGTATAATGTTCGATTGGGGCAGAAATGACCCGTGCTGGTGTGGCAGCGGTAAGAAATACAAGAAGTGCCATTATGACTTTGATCGTAAACTGGATATGTTGCGTGATGCTGGAGAAATTGTTCCAACGCATGACATCATTAAGACTCCAGATGAAATTGATGCAATTCGCGCCAGTGCAAAAGTAAATATTGCGGTGCTGGACTACGTATCGGAGCACATCAAAGAAGGCGTCAGCACTGCTCAGATTGACGAGTGGGTTTCTAAAGTAACTGCGGAACATGGCGCAATTCCAGCCCCTTTGAATTATTGTGGCTTTCCGAAGAGCGTATGCACCTCAATCAATGACGAGGTTTGCCATGGAATTCCGTCTGAAGATATTATTTTAAAAGATGGTGATATTATTAATGTCGACGTATCTACTATTTTAGATGGGTATTATTCCGATTCTTCCCGCATGTTCTGTATTGGGAATGTTTCCCCTGAGAATAGGAAATTGGTTGAGGATACGAAGAAGGCAATTGAACTGAGTCTAGAGGTCGTTAAACCTTGGGGCCATATTGGTGATATCGGCCAGGTGGTGAATGATTTTGCGAAGTCGCAAGGATACTCTGTTGTTCGCGAAATCGGTGGACATGGCTGTGGCCTTGAGTTCCATGAGGATCCATGGGTTGGATTTACGACGAAGAAAGGAACGGAAATGATTATGGTTCCAGGTATGGTGTTCACGATTGAACCGATGATTAACATGGGCGGTCATTCCGTGTATACCGATAGCGAAAACGGTTGGACTGTTTATACGCGGGATGGTAAACCATCAGCTCAATGGGAGATTCAGGTAGCAATCACTGAAGATGGATACGAAATCATCTCTTACTAGGATGGATTAACCGATTTAAGTTCATAAGTATGTGCTGGCATTATGCCTGCATTGTGCTTTACAAAATTCATGTTATTTTGATTATTTCGACCCTGTGTTTTTTTGCACAGGGTTTTTGCTTGTGAACTCGCACGGATGATTTCCTTTTGCGTAACTTTGCTCTGTTGCAGCGTTTTACCTTTGATAAAAGATTATGCTGATGAGGATGCATAAATTTCCTTTGCGGAACGGTGGTAGCAAGCAGACGAAATATATTTTTAGCAAAGGTGTCAAAGGAAATCCTTGACACCCAATCATACCTATGGTATATTATGCAAGTATGATTGAGAATTTATCAAAAGTAGAGTACGCAAGTTTGCTGTATGATTTCTATGGGCAGCTGCTAGATGACAATAAGAAAGATATAATGACACTGTATCATGAAGACAATCTCTCACTCAAGGAAATTGCGGAGGATTTGGGACAGTCTCGTCAGGGTGTACATTATACGTTGAAGAAAGCCGAAGCAACGCTGGAGAAATACGAGGAAAAGCTTGGACTCGTTCAGAAATATTTGAATAATTTACCGAAATACAAACAAATCGAGCAAATTGCTTCCAAATACGAATCGGATGCTTCGCTCGATGATGGTATTCGGAAAGACATGAATATATTGATTAACACGATTAAGGATTTAATGGAGTAGAGAATGGCATTTGAAGGATTAGCGGACAAGCTGCAAGGCACTTTTAAAAATCTTCGCGGCAAAGGCGTTCTGACGGAGAAGGACATCGATGCAGCGATGCGAGAAGTAAAGCTCGCTTTGCTGGAGGCAGATGTTAACTTCAAGGTAGTAAAGCAGTTCGTTGCGGATGTCAAAGAGAAGGCAATGGGTCAGGATGTAATGAAGAGCCTGACACCAGCACAGCAAGTTGTCAAAATTGTTAAAGACGAACTGGTAAATATGATGGGCGGAGCAAATAGCAAACTCACCTATTCGCCAAGTGGTTTTACCGTCTATATGATGGTCGGCCTTCAGGGTACTGGTAAGACGACGACTTGTGGTAAGCTTGCCAATTATTTGAAGCAGAATGGCAAGAAACCGATGTTGTGTGCGTGCGACGTATACAGACCTGCCGCAATCGATCAGCTGGAAGTTGTGGGCAAAGCAGTGAACACGCCAGTGTTCACGATGCGAGAGTCGAACGACCCGGTTCAGATTGCAAAAGCCGGAATGGAAGAGGCGGAGCGAAAAGGTTGTAATATTCTGATTGTCGATACCGCCGGACGTCTTCAAATTGATGAAGCGTTGATGGATGAGCTGAAGCAGCTCAAGAAGAATATTCACCCACACGAGATTTTGCTTGTTGTGGACGCACTCACCGGTCAGGACGCGGTGAACATTGCATCTGGTTTTAATGAGGCCCTCGGCATCGATGGAATCGTTATGACGAAGATGGATGGTGACTCTCGTGGCGGTGCGGCGCTTTCTGCGAAGACTGTAACGGGTAAGCCGATTAAGTTCATGGGTATGGGCGAGAAATACGATGCCCTTGAAGTGTTCCATCCGGACCGCATCGCATCCCGAATCCTCGGAATGGGCGATGTGATGAGCCTGATTGAACAGGCAGAGAATTCTTATACAGAGCAAGAAGCTCTTGAGATGGAAGAGAAACTTCGCAAGAACAAATTCGATCTCGATGATTTCCTTCAGCAGATGGAACAAGTCAATAAGATGGGCGGAATTGCTAAAATCATCAACATGATTCCGGGCATTTCCGAGCGAGATAAGAAGCAACTTGATTTCGAGAAGGGTGCGGAACAGCTGAATCAGATGAAAGCCATCATTCAGTCTATGACGAAGGCGGAGCGAAGAGATCCATCTATTCTGAATGCAAGTCGTCGTAAGCGAATTGCAGCAGGCAGTGGACGAACCGTAACTGAAGTAAACACGCTGATAAAGCAGTTCAACGAAATGAAGAAGCAACTCAAAATGTTCAATAACCCGAAAGCGATGAAACGAAACAATCTATTTCGCGGTTTGATATAAGATGCCGAATCGGCAATTCATTTATTAACAAATATTTTTTTAAAACACAGGAGGACAAAATGGTAAAGATTAGATTGAAGAGAATGGGAGCACACAAGAAGCCTTTCTACAGAGTTGTAGTTGCAGATTCCCGCACACCAAGAGATGGTAGATTCATCGAGGAAATCGGAACATACAATCCGCTGAAGGATCCTGCAGAAATCATCATCGATACAGAGAAGGCTCAGAAGTGGCTTTCCAACGGTGCTCAGCCAACCGATACAGTAAGAGCTCTGCTGAAGAAGTCCGGCGTAGAACTCTAAGAGAAGGGAATTTCAAATCATGGCTAGTCTAGTTGAAGCAATTGCCAAAGCACTGGTGTCTAAGCCTGACGAAGTCGTTGTAACCACAGAAGGTACCGACAAGAACGTAACGGTGTACCTTAAAGTTGCGAAAGAAGATATGGGTAAGATCATTGGCAAACAGGGTCGAATTGCGAAAGCGATTCGCACAGTGGTCAAAGCGGCGGCCATCAAGCAGAACAAGAGAGTCTCTGTGGAGATCGTGGAAGACTAATCAGAGTCTGGCAAATTTGATTAATACAAGCATGCAGAGAACTTCTGCATGCTTGTTTGCTAATAGTAGGAGAAAAATATGTCCTTGAAAAATGACGAGACGATGGTGAACATTGGCAGACTGACATCAGCGGTTGGCCTTAAAGGTGAAGTCAAGGTGATAACTTATGCGGAAGATTCAGAAAATCTTCATGAGGGCACCGTTCTGTATGCAGAAAAAAATAATACAATTAATACTTATGAAGTACTCTCCGTTCGATATCAGAAGAACCGCCCCGTTGTAAAATTAGACGGAGTGAATGATCGTAACGGCGCGGAAGAACTTCGGAATCTGGAAGTGTACATTCCAGAAAGCGAACTGGAAGAACTTCCGGAAGGAGAATATTATATTCGCGATTTAATTGGTTGCGAAGTATTCGATCGCTTTAGCGGACGTACACTCGGCGTTGTCGATGACGTGCTTCAGAATACATCGCAGAGTATTTACCGAATCATTGGCGAGGAAGGAAAAGAAATCTTGATTCCGGCGGTAGATGCTTTTGAACGAGAAATTGATTTGGAACGCGGTGTTATTGAGGTGGAACTGATTCCTGGTTTCCTAGATGAATAGCTCTAAGGAGTCAAACAACCTCAATTGAAGTGTGACGGATAGAAAGACTGATTAATTATATGAAAATCAATATTTTGACGCTTTTTCCAGAAATGTTTGCGCCCATCCAGCAGAGCATGCTTGGACGTGCCGCAGACAACGGAATTCTGGAAATCAACTTAATCAATATTCGCGATTATACTGAAGACAAACATAATCGTGTGGATGATACACCGTTCGGTGGTGGTGCTGGCATGGTGATGCAGGTACAACCCATTATGTCTGCGGTACGTGAGAATCACTTGAATGGACCATGCCTGTACATGTCTCCACGCGGAAAAATGCTCGATGGAGAGATGGCAGAGCAGCTTTCTAAGAAGGACGAATTTACAATTTTGTGTGGACACTACGAAGGGGTGGATCAGCGGGCCCTCGATTTGCTTGAAGCGGAGGAAGTTACCATTGGTGATTACATCCTTACAGGTGGCGAGCTACCGGCGATGGTGCTGGTGGATACGGTCTCTCGATTCTTGGATGGGGTACTCGCCGGTGAAGAGTCGGTAAAAGAAGAATCCATCTATTCGGGACTTCTCGAGTATCCGCACTATACGAAGCCGCGCGAGGTGGAAAATTTGTCCGTTCCGGATGTCTTGGTGAGTGGGAACCACGAAAAAATCGCACTTTGGCGATATGAAGAATCCTTACGTTTGACAAAGGAACGGCGCCCGGATATTTTTCAAAAATATCTGGAAAACGAACCAGAACTTACAAAGAAAGAAAAGAAAATTCTGGACCAATATCGTTAGATTCTGCAATTGTGAATGGGCGGTAGCGTGCAATAAATTTATTGTATTTAACGCCTGTTTCGTGTAGAATTAGACAGTAGGAGTATATATGAAAAAGAAGTGGACCTTGCCGGCAATTTATATCGCAGCGGTATTAATTTTAGCAATAATAATCTATGCGGTGCCGTCTTTAATGGGCCTTCTGGACACGACATACTTGGCGGAGTACGGAGATATTCAGGTCGAAGATAGCGTGGAAGATGCGTGGATCGTTCGTGATGATGTGGTCTACGGAACCGAGAAGAGTGCGACCATGGAAGTGGCGGTCAAGGAAGGAACACTGGTAAAAGGAAAGGGCCGAGTTCTGAACATGAAGTTCGAGGGAAGCGGCTCTCTTTCGATGAAATATGCAAATCTCAAAGTGAAGTTGGGAGATGCAATGAAGACGACTACCGGTCTTGCGGGTCGAAGTGGATATGTCTTCTTCAATGCAGATGGTAATGAGGGAA
>CAVFWT010000109.1:0-5483 GCA_963626305.1 bacterium
GTATATTATGTATTCACTGTACAGGAAGAAGTGGGCTGCAGAGGTTCCGAAGTTGCCGCAGAGCGCATCAAACCCGATATCGGCGTATCGGTAGACGTTACTCCAGACCACTACTATCCTTCCGATTTGAAGGGATGCAACGAAGTCGGCAAGGGCGTTGGCGTTACGTTCGGTAACCCATCTGCAATGCTCGACGAGTACCTCGTTGATGAGATGGTAAAGACTTGCGAAGAGAATGATATCGATTACCAGAGAGATGTTATGGACCGCGGTGGCACGGATGCTTCCAGCATGAACCGAGCTTACTACGGAACACGCGTTGCTGGAATCTCGGTAGTAGACCGTTACCCACACAGCCAGAGCTCCGTTATTTCGAAGCACGACGTAGAATGCGCCATCGATCTCGTGGAGAAGTATTCCATTCGTGATTTTATCTTCGAGGAAGACTGGTAGAAACGGTTTTACAAGTGTATAATTGACTTGTAAGTTATCGTTATAAGAAATATTGAGAAGAAAGGATTTCCGATGAAAGCGATTGATAGACTCGTTAAATACGTCGGCATCCTCACGCCCAGTGATGAACACTCGGATACTCATCCATCCAATCCGGATGAGTTCAAGCTCGCCCACGAGCTTGTTGACGAGCTGAAATCCCTGGGCGTTTCAGATGCCTTTGTTGATGAACATTGTTATGTATATGGACACATTCCTGCCACACCTGGCAAGGAAAATGCTCCGGCAGTTGGACTGATTGCCCACATGGACACCGTCTCCGACTATTGCGATCACACACCAAACGTACAGATTATTGAGAACTACGACGGCAACGATGTTATTCTCGGTACCAGCGGTCGCATACTCCGCGTAAATGACTTCCCTCACCTACCAAAGCTCAAGGGACGTACTCTGATTACTTCCGACGGAACAACGATTCTGGGTTCTGACGACAAGTCCGGTATCGCCGAAATTATGACTGCGATTGAGCAGATTGACAGCATACCACACGGTCCAGTCTGTGTTGCGTTCACACCGGATGAAGAAATCGGTCGCGGCACCGATGACTTCCGTCAGGACGTATTTGGTGCAAACTTCGCCTTCACCTTGGATGGCGAAGTAGAGGGTGAAGTTCAGTACGAAAGCTTCAATGCTGCATATGCAGAAGTAACTTTCCACGGCAACAACGTACATCCTGGTTCTGCCAAAGATGTCATGGTGAATGCATCCCTCGTTGCGATGGAGTTCAACCTCATGCTCCCAGTTGCAGAACGTCCGGAGTACACCGAGAAATATGAAGGATTCTTCCACCTGACATCGATGTCCGGCAGCGTTGAGAAAGCGAAGCTGACTTACCTGCTGCGCGATCACGACAAGAATAAATTCGCTGCAAAGAAGAGCACGATGGAACTCGCTGCAAAGCATATTAACGAGAAATACGGTGAAGGCACGGTGGAACTCTCCATCCGCGATCAGTACGGCAACATGGCTGCCGCCCTCAAGGATTGCCCAGAACTGATGGAAATCGCAAGCAAAGCTTGCAAGAATTGCGATGTGGATCCGATTTCCGTTCCGATTCGTGGTGGTACGGACGGCGCGGTTCTCAGCCTTCAGGGTCTCCCTTGCCCGAACCTGGGCACCGGTGGTTTCGCATTCCACGGTCCTTACGAACACGCAACGGTCGAGGGAATGGATTCGATGGTTCGCGTTATTCTCGAGATTCTCCGCCTGATTGCCGAATAGTCTGCATAGTCGGAAACATAAGGTAAAAGAATGCGGGCAGGAACTTTCGTTCCTGCCCGCTGTTTTTTTATCCGAAATTTCCGAGGGAGCTTACGCTTCCATCATCTCAACGTATTCGTCGTAGGTGCACATCTTATCGGTCAGATGTCCTTCTGCATCGATTTCCATGATGCGGTTTGCCACAGTATTGATGAACTCGTGGTCATGCGATGCGAAAATGATGTTGCCCTTGAATGCCGTCAATCCGTCGTTGACTGCAGTGATGGACTCCAGGTCGAGGTGGTTCGTTGGCTGGTCGAGCACCAGGAAGTTAGAACCGAACAACATCATGCGAGAGAGCATGCAGCGAACTTTCTCACCACCGGAGAGAACTTTGACTGGCTTATAGACATCATCGCCAGAGAAAAGCATCTTTCCGAGGAAACTACGCATGTAAGTTTCGGTAGTTTCCGAAGTATACTGGCTGAGCCAATCGACCATGTTCAAGTCACAATCGTTAAAGTATTCCGAGTTGTCCATCGGAAAATACGAGGTCGTAATCGTAACGCCCCATTTGAAGGAACCTTCATCGGGTTCCATCTCGCCCATGAGAATCTTGAAGAGCGTCGTATTCGCGATTTCGTTCTCTCCGACAAATGCAATTTTGTCATTTCTTCCTACCATGAAGGAGATGTTGTCCAGCACCTTAACGCCATCGATGGTCTTACTGATTCCATCGACGGTCAGGATGTCCTTACCCGCTTCGCGGTCCATGGTGAAGCCCACGTACGGATATCGGCGCGACGAAGAAGGCATTTCCTCAACCGACAGCTTGTCTAGGAGCTTACGACGAGAGGTCGCCTGCTTAGACTTCGACTTGTTTGCGGAGAATCGTTGAATGAACGCCTGCAGTTCCTTGATTTTATCCTCATTCTTCTTATTCTGATCCTTAATCATCTTCTGAACCATCTGGCTGGATTCGTACCAGAACTCGTAGTTGCCGACGTACATCTTGATCTTTCCGTAGTCGACGTCAACGATATTCGTGCAAACCGTATTCAGGAAGTGACGGTCGTGAGATACGACGATAACGGTTCCATCATAATCCAAGAGGAAATCCTCTAGCCAGTTGATTGCCTTAATGTCTAGGTGGTTGGTCGGCTCGTCGAGGAGAATGATTCCCGGATTGCCGAAAAGTGCCTGCGCAAGCAGGACCTTCACCTTTTCTTTACCCGTGAGCGAACTCATCTGCGAATAAAGAATGTCGTTCGAAAGACCAAGTCCCTGGATCAGCTTGCTCACGTTGGATTCTGCTTCCCAGCCGTCCATCTCTGCAAATTCGCCTTCCAGCTCTGCCGCACGGATACCGTCTTCATCAGAGAAATCCGGCTTCATGTAGAGCGCATCCTTCTCTTTCATCACATCGTAGAGGTGCTTGTTGCCCATGATAACGGTATCGAGTACGGAATAATCATCATATTCGAAGTGATCCTGCTTCAGAACAGACATGCGAACGCCTTTCTTGACGGAAACATCACCGGTAGTCGGCTCGAGGTCACCGGAGAGCACGCGGAGAAAAGTAGATTTACCCGCTCCGTTCGCACCGATTACACCGTAGCAATTGCCCGACGTAAACTTAAGATTAACGTCCTTGAACAGCGGCTGTCCGCTGAAATTGACGCTGACATTTATTACATCTAACATAGGTATTCCTTTCCAAAAATACTTGAAACAATCGGTTTATAACCTGCTTCAAATAAGATGTTACGACGAAATATTATAACAAAACATTATAATGAAAATTTAAAATGAAAAGCGTTGCAAACGCATTCGTTACAACGCTCTCACAAACTCACAACTTTGTACATATTACCACAGAACAGTGGTACTTGCAATTCTTTACTTCTTCCATTTTCCGGTCAAGTAATATGTTCCACCAACAAGAAACGGAACGAATCCAGCACAGGCATCGCCATACCAGAAACCAACCGGTCCCAGCATCAATACCATGCCAAATAAGAATGCGAACAGAATTCTTCCGCCACCATCCAGGAACGCGATAAAGAGATTCAGTTTCGAATTACCCGAACCGTTAATAATTCCGAAACCACATGTTCTAGATACTGCACCAAGGAAGTTCACAATGATTGGTCCAACGATAATACCCGATGCGGCGAGTACTGTCGCATCCGTTGTGAACAAACTGCACACGGCGTTTGGTGCAATTACCATAATTGCAATCAGTACAATCGTGATAATCATCGAATAAGTGGTCGCCCAAACGATAATTTTCGGCACGCGGTGATACTTCTTCGCTCCCAAGTTCTGCGCAAGCATCGACCCACACGCTGTGCTCAATGCCGCCGACATAATTCCTGCCATGGTGTTGATCTTGCTGAGAATTCCAGCAATCGCCGAATAAACCAATCCGTAGGAATTAATCCATGCAGTAACGACCGTCTGGGATACTGAAATCGACGCCGACTGAAGCGACATTGGAATACCCAGAGCAACCAGCTTCTTTACAGCTTCCGGATGCGGCACGAAACTTGCCGGCCTAAAATCAAATCCAAATTTCACACGATTCCGATAGAGATAAATCAACGCCAAGATAAAGCTGGTTCCCTGTCCAATTACTGTCGCCAGTGCAGCACCCATTACTTCTAGGTGGAAAACTGCAATGAATAGCAGGTCGAGTACAATGTTCAGGCAAGCGGCAACACTGATAAATACAAACGGTCTCTTGGAATCGCCCATACCACGCATAATTGCGCTGACGATGTTATATCCATAGATGAACAGCAGACCGCAAATGCAAGTCACCGTATAATCCATGGTATAGCTCCATGCTTCTTCCGGCGTATTCACCATTTGCAGAATCCAGGAACGGATATAGAAGCAGAAAATTGCCATCAGTGCGGCAAGCGACAGCATCAGCGAAAACATCGTTCCAATCGTGTGCTGCACCGTCTTGTAATCCTTACGGCCCACTGCTTGCGCAATTGTAATTTGCCCGGCTCCGGCAAAACCGATTGCGAACAAGTTCAAAATATTAAGCACATTTCCACCGGTGGATACCGCAGACATTCCGGTTCCTCCAATGAACTGCCCTACAATAACCATATCGGCTACGTTGTAGACGGCTTGGAGCGCATTGGAGAGGAACAGCGGAAATGCGAACTTCAAGAGTTGCTTCGCAATCGGTCCCTCGGTCAAGTCATTAATCATCGAAAAACTTTTTTTATCTTCCATTGATGTCCTTTCTCTCCTACCATTCCAATCCATACGGCCAGCCAGCGAGTCCGCCAACGTCATAGATTGTCTCATAGCCGTATTCTTCTAGCATGGCAGCGGCATTGTGAGCACGTCTGCCGGTTCGACAATAGAGGAGAATGGGGGTGCTTCGATCCGGAATCAACTCGGCCGCCGAGAACTCGTCCAGCTCAGACATCGGAAGGAGCTCCGCACCTTCTGCATGTCCAGTGATGTATTCGCCCTCTTCACGAACATCAATAATCATGAGATTCGGTTCTGTATCCATCAGTGCCTTCGCTTGTTCAAAATTCACGCGTTTAATTGCCATGATCCCTCCTGCATTTGAAAAGAGGCATTCCAAGCGGAAGCCTCTAATAACTAGAAATATTATATATTTTTGTGGATAAGGTTTCAAGTTAGGAACAAACAAACGCAAAAACACCCTGCAAATGGTACAAAAGCCGGGTGTTTCTGTTTGAATTCGCATTTTCGTATATGCCAAATTCAGTGTA
>CAVFWT010000110.1:0-5464 GCA_963626305.1 bacterium
CTGTGAACGAGAATGCCGTTAGCACTTTCGGAAGAAGCCTCTGCGTCAACACCCAGTTCTTCTAATTTCATCAGCAGCTCGCTTCTCGGCTGCTTCATCGGATTATTGCGAAGTGCTACCAAAGCTGGTTGGTTATATGCTTCCAAAATACGGATTGCTTCACCGCCATATTGCTCCTCCAATAACTGAACGAGTTTCTCGTGACAAGAGTAGCGAATTGACAGCGATTTCCGGTCATTTCCAGATGGAAGAAGGATATTTTTATCCTGGCGAAGGTACGCACGGAGAACACCGTTGATAAAGCCCTTGTTCGGGCGATTCACTGCAGCAGCCAAGTTCACGATTTCGTTAACACACACGGCATCCGGAATGCTGTCCACCTCGTCGAGCAAAAATATCCCAAGACGCAAAAGAACCTTCGTCTTGCTCTTCATCCCTCGCATCCCATTCTTAGACAGCGATGCAATCTTGTAATCCAAGGCGAAAGAGCGGCGAAGGACTTCCTTTACAACGTAACGAACGAAGCCCGGAGAACAATTATGCTCGTTCTCTAAGGCTTCGTTGATTGCAATATTCGAGTATCCATCCTCCGCATAAATTTGGCGGAGGGCATTATAGCTCACTTTAAAGTCTTGATTCATTATCGATCATCCCTGCGCATGAGTAGAATTCGAAGAAGTGATGCAACGGCGGTCGCCAGTGCAGCAACATATGTCATCGCTGCGGCATGAAGCACTTTCTTGCTGCCGTTATAATCAGCGTTCTCCACCATTCCTAGGGAGCGCATCTGACGAAGTGCACGGCTGCTCGCATTGAGTTCGACTGGAAGTGTCACTAGATGAAATACGACAACCAATACAAAACAAAGAACACCTAAGTTGAAGAATAGCGTTCCGTAACCACTTGTGCTGGATAAAACCAGTCCGAGGACGATTAGCGGCCACGACACGGTCGAAGTTAAGTTCACCAGTGGAACAATCGCATTTCGGAAGCGGATTGGTGCATATCCAGTCGCATGCTGAATCGCATGGCCCACCTCATGACATGCAATGCACATCGATGCAATCGAATCCGTATGGTACACCGTCTGCGACAAGTTAACCGTATTGCTTCTTGGGTCGAAATAATTGTTCAGTGCATCGCCATTCAAGATGTTAATTGAAACATCGTTCAATCCATTGGCATCGAGCATCGCACGAGCAGCCTGCGCCCCCGTGATGTGGTGGCTATTCTGGACGCCGGAATAAGTGGAATATGCTTGTTTAATTCTCCACTGAACAATCATCGTGAAAATCATTGCCGGAATCAGGACAATCATCGAACTGTAATATCCCATTCCACCATATCCATATCCGTAATACATGATTACTCTCCTTTCGTCAGGCGATCACCTTTGGAAGCTTTGCTTCCGCGGAGAA
This sequence comes from bacterium, assembly GCA_963626305.1. Lineage (GTDB taxonomy): Bacteria > Bacillota > Clostridia > Peptostreptococcales > Anaerovoracaceae > Mogibacterium_A. The sequence continues at coordinate 1,419 of CAVFWT010000110.1, forward strand.
AATCTCCTGCGCTCATTCTTTTCTTTCCCTGGAGCTGTACTTCCAAGATTTTGAGTCTGCCTTTACCGCAATCGACCGTAAAGGATTGCTTATCCACCGCAGAAATCACGCCAGGCTCATGAACTTCTTCATCATCCAGAACTTCCGCACGAAAAAACTTCATCTGCTTTCCATTCCAGTGACTATAGAGAGCCGGCCACGGATCGTACGCGCGAATCTTTCGTTCTTCTTCCGAAGCCGTTCCGCTAAAGTCCGTCAAACCATCGCTCTTCTTAATCATATGTGCATAAGAGGATTCCTCGTCCATCTGTGGAGTGTATGTTGCGGTTCCATCGCAGATGCTCGGAATCGTATCGATCAGAAGATCTGCACCAAGGTTTGAGAGTTTCTCCGCAAGTTCGTGAATCGTCATCCCATCAATGGCAAGTTCTGCTTTGGAAATCATGTCACCGGTATCGAGGCCTTTCGCCATTTTCATAATGGTAACCCCCGTCTTATCGAGGCCTTGCAAAATTGCATATTGCATCGGCGCTGCCCCGCGAAGCTCTGGGAGAAGTGAACCGTGCACGTTGATGCAGCCGTACTTCGGGATGTTCAGCACACGTTCTGGCAGAATCTGTCCGAATGCCGCAACCACGATCAGGTCTGGATTCAGCTCTTCAAGCTGTGTCATGAACGCTTCATCTTTGCGAATTTCTAGCGGCTGCACCACCGTAATCTCGTGGCTTAATGCACTTTCTTTTACCGGAGAATACGTCACCTTGCCGCGGTTTCCTCGGCGATCAGGCTGAGTCACTACGAGTGACACTTCGTATCCGCATTCGATTAACTTCTCAAGAGATGGCACCGCAAAGTCCGGTGTTCCCATAAAAACAATTTTCATATACTTCTTCTATTCCTCTTCGCAATCATCTTCCAGGTCGCCCTGCTCCTGCAGCATCTCGGCATATTCTTCATTCGTCATCACCCAGGTTGCACGATCCGTGTATAGGATGCCATCGAGGTGATCATATTCATGGCAGATGCAAGTTGCCGCAAAGCCTTCAAATGTCTCATCCACTTCGTCTCCGTTAATATCCAGTGCGCGAATTCGGACTTTCTCCGGTCGAACAACATGACCCGTATAACCCGGGACACTGAGGCATCCTTCGTTCGAATCTTGTTCACCCTCTCGCTCAAGGATTTCCGGATTGATGAAAACCATTAACTTATCTTGATCCTCAAGAAGCGGACGGCAGACGAACAGTCTCTTCATGATGCCAACCTGTGGGGCTGCCAAACCGACGCCATCTGCATCAATCATCGTATCCAGCATATCATTTGCTAATATCTGAATGTGCTTCGTCACTTCCTTCACCGGTTTGCACTTCTTGGAGAGAATATCCTCTCCCTTCAATACGATTTTACGAATAGCCATTGTTCCTCCTAATTCATCCTATAACTTTAATTTCTATGCTAAACAATTCCATACGGATTGACATCAATTTCGATATACATAGTTGATTTCTGTTGAATCATCCATTCCCGGTAATTCATGTACGCCTGAATATAACCAGTCCGAGACCCTTTCGGTGCCTTAATCAGGAAGGTTACACGTTTCCGGTCCGACATTCCTTTGAACGACTCCTCACGTGGACGATAAATCACCGCGTTCGATGGTGCATTCTTCATGTTCTCGAGTTTACTCTTGAAATCAAGGGCATACTCCATTCCCGTCCAATCGCCTTCGCGATATTTATCGCTTTCGCTAAAGGTTACCGCAATTAAGTCTGTGTATGGTGGATAATTCATGATTTTTCGGTGTAGTAATTCATTTTCGTAGAAGCGATTGTAGTCGCCTGCTGCTGCGTAGCGAATGACTTCTTCCTCGGGATTAAACGTCTGAATTACCACTCGGCTGGATTCGGAAGCGCGTCCCGCACGCCCCGAAACCTGAGTAATCAACTGATAGGAACGCTCCGACGCTCGGTAATCAGGTATGTTCAAGGAGACATCCGCGTTGATGATTCCGACTAATCCTACATTGCGGAAGTCCAGTCCCTTTGCAAGAATCTGGGTTCCAATCAAGATGTGTGTCCGCTGGTGCGTAAAGTCCGAAATCACGCGGTCAATTTCACGCTGATTTTTCGCCGTATCAAGGTCAAACCTTGCCACCTTGTACTCGGTAAAAATACTTTGCACGAGTTCCTCGACTTTTTCCGTCCCCGCTCCCCCGAAACGAAGATATTCGCTGCCACATTCCGGGCATGTCTTCGGTGGCGGAAGTTTCTTCCCACAGTAGTGGCACACCGCTGCGTTTTCTTTCTTGTGATAGGTCAAGGTGATTCCACAGTCCTCGCATAAGAGTCGGTGTCCGCAGCTCATGCATTGAATCTGCGGTGCATAACCGCGACGATTCAAGAAGAGAATCACTTGCTGATTCTCTTTGAGGCACTGTCTCATTTCTCCTTCCAGTTGTGGACTGATTAATTCACTGCGTCCGCGAATCACCTGTCCCCTCAAATCTTCCAGTTGCACGGTCGGTAGTTTTCCGCCTCCAACGCGCTCCCGAAGTTCGATAAGTTCGTAGATGCCAATCGATGCACGGTAGTAAGATACTACGCTCGGTGTTGCGCTTCCCAGTACAACAGTCGCACCGTAATATCCCGCTCTCTTGTACGCTACATCAAGTGTCTCGTATTTCGGATTGTGGTCAGATTTATACGTCGATTCGTGTTCCTCATCGATGACGATTAACCCGATATTCTCTGCCGGTGCAAACACAGCAGTCCTGGCTCCCACAATGATCTTCGCCTCGCCTTGACGAATTCGAAGCCAATTCTCCAGGCGCTTCGAAGTGGTTAGTTTACTGTGAAGTGTCGCTACATTATCCGCACCGAAACGTTTCTGGAATCGCTTCTCCATCTGAACAGATAGTGCAATTTCCGGCACCAATATGATTACGCTCTTCCCTTGCTCTAAGGCGTGCTTTGCTGCCTGCATGTAGACTTCGGTCTTTCCGCTTCCAGTAACACCTTTGAGCAGAAACACTTTCTGTTTCTGTTCATCGAGCGATGCATTGATTCGTTCGGTCGCTCGGCGTTGTTCCTCCGTGAGCGTATACTCTTTAGTAGCAGAATCGGAAGTCTTCAGAACCTTCTCTGTTTCTCTTTTACCACCAACGGTGAACATCTTCACCGCATCGATATATTTCACACCATAGCGCTTACGCATCCAGAGTGCCGTATCAATCATCTCTTCGGAAAGAGAGCGCCGCTTATCCACCGAAAGAATGTCACGGATTCGATTCTCGGCGACATTCGGCGTGACGCCACGTTCGAAGACGTACGCCGTCACGGGCTTCTTTCGATTGCTAAATGCGACGCTGACGGTATCACCTACCTGCACCTCATCATCGGCGCGGTAGGTGAAATAATTGTCGGTAGATTCACTTTTGTTATCAATTACAACGTTAATATATTGCATGTTCTATAAATTTTCTACAGAAGGAAAATTTTGTTCTCCGCACACTCCTCAATCATGGAATCCGGCCATACGGACACCTGAACTTCTCCGATGTGTGCCTTTTGCAGGAAGTACATGCAAAGTCGGCTCTGTCCGATTCCGCCACCGATTGTCAGCGGATACTTTCCGGTAACAACGCCCTGGTGGAATGGCTGTTCGAGGCGTTCTGGCTTTCCATCGATTTCGAGCTGACGCTTCATAGATTCTGCATCAACACGGATACCCATGGAAGAAATTTCGAATGCTCTCTCCAGAACATCGTTCCAAAGCAGGATATCGCCGTTCAGATTCCAATCATCATAGTCTGGTGCACGGCCGTCGTGCTTTTCACCCGAAGCAAGTACCCCACCGATTCTCTTGATGAATACGGCACCGTATTCCTTTGCTACTAGATCCTCACGTTCCTTCGGTGTCTTATCTGGATAACGGTCCTCAAGATCCTGGGAATCGATAAAAGTAATTTCATTCGGAAGCTCAATCTGGATGTCACGATACAGTCTGTTCACATAGTCCCCGAGGTTCTTGAGTGCATTGTAGATTGT
>CAVFWT010000111.1:0-5321 GCA_963626305.1 bacterium
ATCCAATGCTTCAAGGTAATCTGCACCAGTGAAGTCGTTGGTGTCCAGCGCGTTGTGCAATGCCTTCTGATCGGATTCCGGCATCATCTTGATTCTTCTCATTGCTTCCTTGCACCACAGCTTAGGGCTTGGGTTGCAGCTGGAGATGATGAGGGACTTGCAGCCAGTGTGATCGTAATCAACCGCGTATGTCAACTGCATCATTGCACCCCAGGACTGTCCGATGATGTGGCATTCGTCGAGTCCGAGATATTTTCTCAGTTCGATGAGTTCCTGCATCCAGAGATCTTTCGTCCACATATCCGGATGTCCATCCAAGTAGGAGTTTCCGCAGCCAATCTGGTCGTACATTACGATCATACGATCGTCATCATCGGCAACGTTGTCGAGAACTTCGAAGTAGTTGTGAGTGGATCCTGGACCACCGTGGAGGCAGATCAGCGGAGCCTTGCCGTTGTCTTTTCTCTCGCCAACGATTCTGTAATAAGTCTGATGTCCTGCATAAGGCATGTAACCTTCTGTAATCTTTGCCATTTTTTTAACTCTCCTTTGCGTAAAAGATGCCACGACCTATTCCGCAGGCCGCGGCATCTTATCTCAGTTCTTAATTAATATCGATTGAACTCTACTCTTAGATTTCTCTCGTGTACTCTTTGAGCCATTCGTTCTCGTCTTCCGTCATGAATGGGCTCAGCTTCTCGTAGCAAGCCTTGTGATAATCATTGAGCCACTTCTTCTCTGCCTTTGTCAGTTCTTCTGGATCGATACCATCGAGGTCGATTGGAACGAAGTTCAGAGTCTCGAAGTGCATGAACTGTCCATACTTATTCTTCTCACCGTTAACGGTCAGCAGGTTGTTCTCGATACGAATGCCGAAGTATCCTTCTTCGTAGATTCCTGGCTCGTCGGTGATTACCATTCCGGGCTCGAACTGGTGGTGCTCATTCTTGGATGGAACAACGTACCAACGGAATCCGGTTGGTGGTTCGTGAATGCTGCCGAGGTATCCGAATCCGTGTCCTGTTCCGCACTGGAAGTCCAGATTCATATCCCAGATTGGCTGTCTAGCCAGTACATCCAAGGACCAGCCGTGGTTTCCATACAGGAAGTTAGCGGCACTCAGATGCTGCATTGCTCTATATACTGCAGTGTAGTACTTCTTCATCTCTGGAGTGATGCTGCCCAGAACGGTTGTTCTGGTGATATCGGTGGAGCCTTCGTAGTAACCGCCACCGGTATCGCTCAGGAGCATGCCACCTTCCTTGAGAACAACATCAGTTTCCTTCGAAGGTGCGTAGTGCATCATTGCAGCGTGTTCGCCAAATGCCTGCAGTGGCTCAAAGGAGTCACGGATGTATCCTTCCTGCTCTGCACGGAGAGCTGTCAGCTTATCCGATGCGGACAACTCGGTAATCTCCATCTTGTCGTAATTCTTTTTAACCCAGTAAATGAACTTCGTGAGTGCAACGCTATCCTTAAGCTCTGCGTTCTTGATGTTCTTGATTTCGGTCTCGTTCTTGATGGCCTTCATCAGGATGGTTGGGTTTGCACCTTCAACAACCTTGCATGGCAGGCTCTTGTAGAGTGCATAGTTCATCTTCATTGGGTCGATCAGAGCAACTTCATCCTTGCCAATCTTCTTTGCATCTTCGTAGATGTCGTTGTATGGGTGGATGTGAACGTTGTTCTTTGCCATCTCTTCGTGGATGCGGTCATCCAACTTGCTGTCATCGATATACAGATCCACACTGTCCTGACGAACGATTACATAGTCAAGAACTAGCGGGAAGAAATCGATGTCGTCGCCTCTGAAGTTGAGCAGCCAAGCATTGTCGTCGAGGGAAGCAATCAGATGTACAGTTGCGCCGTACTCAGCCATCTTCTCGCGAACTCTTGTCAGCTTAGAAGCAACAGTCTCACCGGTGTATTTGTCTTCCAGGAAGAAGCAAGGCTTCTTGGACAGGGCAGGACGATCCTCCCAAATCTGGTCAATCAAGTCTACTTCATACTCGATGGTGATGTTCTTTGCACCCAGAACTTCTTCATATTCCTGGCCTTCACCCATGGAGAGAACACGTCCGTCAAAAGCGACCTTGCCGCCTTCCGGAATCTTCTCTGCCAGCCACTCTGTAGTGGATGGTGTGTCATCTACGAACATCTTCATCAGACGAACACCGCTTCCTTCCATCTCGTTCAGAGCCTGAGTGAAGTAACGACCGTCCGTCCACAGACCAGCGTCATCCTTAGCGATAACAGCAGTACCATAAGAACCGCTGAATCCAGTAATGTACATTCTTGCCTTGAAGTGCTCACCAACATACTCACTCTGGTGGAAATCGGCAGTAGGAACAACATATGCGTCGATGTTCTGCTCTTCCATCAGTGCACGAAGCTTCTCAATACGCTTTGCGACTTCTGTCATTTTCTTATCCTCCTTAGATGTGCGGCCTTTCTTCATCCGGCTAAAAACAAATTTCGTTTCTCATTCTCGTCCGGTACTACTAGACCACGTTCTATACCTTTGTCAAAATTATAGCACTTTAAAAAATTCTTTCAACCGTAATCCGACATCGATTCTAAAAATTCTATATAGTTTAGAAGTTTTTTTGAATACCAAAACAACGCAAAAGCTGTAAAACCCGATATTTCGGATTCTACAGCTTTGCAAAATTGATTTTTCTTCTGTAAACGGCGTTGCCCTTTGAGATTCGCACTTGGCGGATGTGACTTGCGTGTACACTCGATTGTGTCATGCCGACTTCAAGCACTCTAACTTGCTGTCGATTTTTTCACAGTTTGTTTCGTCAGATTCAATAAATTACTCTGAAATTCCCTCTGCATCCTTTTGTTTCTCTTCCAGGGCTTGCTGCTCTTTCTGAGCTAGTTTCCCGATGTAATGGATGCTAAAGCCGATTCCGATGAAGACCATCGTCATTACGCCGATAACAATTCCGTACATCAGTGGATGCGGGTCTTTGCGAAAGCCAGTGATGAGTAAGATTTCACATGCTGCAGCGGCAACAATGAAAATACCCATTGCGATACGTGTGGAGCGCCGGACGCCTCGGCTGTTCGGACTTGATTTTAGCCCACCTTGATAGAATTTTTTCTTAGCCATTAGAAGCACTCCCGGTAGATTTCGTAGATTTCTTCCTTGTCAATTTCGCGGAACGCACCACTGGATGTGTAACACGAGAAGGCGATTTCGCGGAGCGAAATGCTTCCGTCAATTCCAAGGTCGCGCAGTCTGGTTGGCAGACCGCACTCCCAGATGAAGCGTTCCAGATAACGGATTCCCTCTAGTGCCAGTGTCTGCTCATCCGGATATTTCGCTGGATCGAGTCCCCATACGTTCTTTGCGAAGCGGACGAATTTGCCTAGGCCATCTTTGTAGATGTGGCGGTAATAAACTGGATGCAGAACCGCCAGGCCTTCGCCATGGTTGCAATTTGTGAAAGCGCTGAGCTGATGTTCCATGTTATGTACCTGGAAGTCTTTGCTCTTGCCCATCTTGATGATGCGGTTTTCTGCCATGGATGCTGCCCACATGATGTTGCTGCGTGCGTTGTAATCCGTCGGGTCTGCGATAGCAATCTTCATGTCGCGAATCAGGCCGCGCATGAGTGCCTCGGATATATCGTCAGAAACGTTGTCTTCGACCGGGAAGCTGAAGTACGTCTCCATGACGTGTGACAGGATATCGAACGTTCCCGCCTTGAGCTGTCGCACCGGCATCGAGAGCGTATAGCTCGGATCCATCAGTGCGAACTTCGCATTCAGTGCCGGATAATCGCGGTCTGTCTTAATTTTCTTCTTCGTATTCGTGAGGACGGCCCCGCCATTCACTTCACTGCCTGTTGCCGGCATGGTGACAATCATACCAAGCGGAAGTGTTTCGAAATCCACTACGCCCTGGTTTTCCCAGAAGTCTTCCCACACATCACCGTCGTAATTCGCAGCGAGTGAAATCGCTTTACAACAATCCATAACGCTGCCACCACCGACCGCCAATACCCAATCGACTTGGTTTTCTTTGGCGAGCTTTGCGCCCTCAAGCATTTTGTCCAGTGTCGGGTTCGACATGATTCCGCCGAATTCTACGATTTCAATGTCGGCATCTTTGAGGATGCCCGTAACTTCATCATAGACGCCATTCTCTTTAATGGAGCCACCGCCATAGCCCATCAGGACTTTCGAGCCGTATTTCTTTGCCATCTCCGGCAAGTATTCCGCTACGACGCCTTTGCCAAAGTAGACTTTTGTGCTGTTCTCAAATACAAAATTGTTCATGGGTTACCCCTTTCTTTTTTTCAAGCGTGTCAAACGCGCAATTATTTATCAGTATCAGTGATTCAATTATAGCAAGGTTTCAGATGTACACAAACAAAAAGTTCGGCTAATATCCAACGCAAATGAATATTAACCGAACTTTTGCTTTTATATTTAATTTTAAGGAGATTCTTTATTTCAGTCCTGTGATATCCAGAACTTCTTCCACAGTAGATACAGGGATAATCGTTAACTTCTCTTTCACTTCATCCGCAACATCCTTCAGATCATCTTCATTATCCTTCGGAATCAGGACTTTCTGGATGCCGGCACGTTCTGCCGCCATCAATTTCTCTGGCAGTCCACCAATCGGTGTTACTACGCCGCGAAGTGACACTTCACCAGTCATGGCAATTTCCGGCGAAACCGCCCTACCTGTTACAAGAGAGGTGAGTGCGGTCGTTAACGTAATGCCGGCGGACGGCCCGTCTTTCGGCACGGCACCATCTGGCACGTGAATGTGAATATCGTTCTGTTCAAAGAGCTCAGATTTGTCCGGATACATTGACTTCACGAGACTTACCGCAATCTGTGCGGATTCTTTCATTACATCACCGAGCTTACCGGTGAGAATCAACTTGCCCGTGCCTTTCGTGAACAACGTCTCGATAAAGAGGATTTCTCCGCCGGCTCTCGTCCAGGCAAGTCCAGTGACAATTCCGGGTTTCTTCTCCTGGAGAATGTGCTCATGATTCATCGGACGCATATCCAGGTATTCGCGAAGATTCTCTTCTCGAACCACCACTTTGGCTTCCGGTACGGTTGCCAGCGGTTTTGCATTTGAATCAGATGATTTTGTATCTTGTGCGCCGTCACCATCCACGCTCCCCGGAAGAAGTCTGCCTTTGTGTTTAACTATTTTTACCGCGGCGACACGGCACAAGGTATCCAATCGCTTCTTGAGGCCACGAACGCCAGCCTCTGCTGTGTAGTCCGAAATGATGGTGCGAAGGACATTTTCCGGAATTTCCAGATCATCTTCGCTGATGCCC
>CAVFWT010000112.1:0-5293 GCA_963626305.1 bacterium
TTGTTGTACTTTGCGTCGTAATCATAGAACTCATCGGCCGAAAGAATTTCACCGACACAACTTGCCTTCGGATCTTCGTTTCCGAGAATCGCGACTTCGATTTCACGACCAACAATCATCTCCTCGACAAGAACTTTGTCATCGTAGAGGAATGCATCCTCGATTGCTGCTTTTAAATCTTCTGCTTTCTTTACTTTATGAGCGCCTACCGAAGAGCCTGCCGAAGATGGTTTTACGAAGAGCGGGAATTTTCCATTGTCCACATTGCGCGCTATCTCAATCTGTTCTTCCGGATTCTGCATATATTCGAACTTCTTCAAGGTGCAATACTTTGCCATGCTCACGCCGGTCGATGCTGCCAGCATCTTGGTGACCGATTTGTCCATGCAATTCGCGGATGCACGAACCCCCGGTCCGCAGTATGGAATCTCCGCCATCTCGAAGACGCCCTGGATTTCACCGTCCTCTCCGTGATCGCCGTGGAGTACCGGGAGAATGCAGTCGATGCGGTGAAGTTCCGCATGATCGTTTTCGTCGAAAAGCAAGAAACCGTGTGCAATCGGATCCGCCGGAATGGTGGTCTGACGGTTGTCACTCCGCTTCTCCCAATCCCCGTTTGCAATTTCTTCATAGGATGCTCTCGTTTCGTACCAACGTCCCTCTTTGGTGATGCCAATCACCATGACGTCGTGATTACTTCCTTCCAGTGCCTTCAGCACATTCACTGCCGACGTTCTGGAAACCTCATGCTCATCCGATTTACCACCAAATATAACAGCTAAATTCATTCTCTTTCCTTCCTTTCCGCAATGACGATTCGGTCTAGATGATTCAAATCCTGTAATACCGCAACGGAACGATAGTTGCCGGTTGCTTCTAGCAGTTCTCGAACCGCCTGTCCTTGGTTATATCCGATTTCCATTGCCAGATATCCCCCGTCCGCCAGATATTTATCGCTGTTCTCCGCAAGAATGCGGTAGAATTTGAGTCCATCCGCTCCGCCATCCAGTGCCAGCCTTGGCTCATGATCTTTGACCTCCGTCGAGAGCGTGTCAATTTCTTCGCTTTCAATGTATGGAGGATTGCTGAGAATCATATCGAAACGCTTTCCCTTCGGAATTGCATCGAACATATCTCCCTCCAAGAAGAGGCACCGTTGGAATACATCGTTAATCTGCGCATTACCCATCGCGGTGCTGATCGCTTCCTTGCTCACATCCACAAGTGTCACTTCGGAATCCGAGAATTCGTGCGCCATCGTAATGCCAATCGCACCACTTCCCGTACACATATCTAGGATAAAAGGATGTTCCCATTCCTTGCCGCGAAGGATTCCGATTGCCTGATCGACCAGCACCTCGGTATCGAGCCTCGGAATCAATACATTCGGGTTCACACGGAAGAGAAGTCCCATGAATTCTTGAACGCCCGTAATGTACTGCAGTGGTGTGCCCTGAAGTCTCATTTCGATACGACGTTCGTACTCCTGTTTCTCATCGTCATCCAGCACTTCTTGACTTCTCAAGATAATATCTGTCTGCGTATAACCTTTGACGTAACGCATGATATCCACGGCTTCATTTGCTCCGTTGTCCACCATCGACAGGCACGATTTGCCCCATTTGAGCAAGTTGCCCAGCGTCGCATCCGAAGAATCGTAACGAATTGCTTTCGAAGCGGACTTCTCATCGAAATTGTTCACTTTCGCAGCTGGTTCTGTAATCGGTCCTTGTGCGATTGGTTTTTCGATAGAATCCGTTTCCAATGCCGAAAGATTTTCCGCTTCCGACGATTTCAAAGGCGATTCTGATTCAACTGCAGAATCGGAAGTATCCGCATCTGTGCTTACCGAATCTTCCGATTCGGTATTTTTATCTACAATCAGTTCCGCATTCTTGTCCACAATTCCGTCAATCAGCGGTGCATCAGCGTCGACGAGCACGGCTTTGAGCGAAACGATGGCAACCTCAAGCTGATGGTTCGTCGGTTCTGCGGTGGTGAGTTTCTGCATCATGAGTCCTGGGTAACTGAGCACGCGAACGACGATGTTGTCTGAACGACCTGCCACACGTAACAACTCATAACTAAGGCCAGCGATTACCGGAATGAGCAGAATTCTCGATCCGATGCGAAGCCACACGTTCGGCCAGCCGAGGAAGGAGAACAGAAGTAGACTGATAATCATTACGAAAATCAGGAAGCTCGTTCCGCATCTCGGATGGAGCGTGTAGAAGGTCTGCGCATTCTCCGGTGTCAGCTCCAGATTGTTTTCATAACAGTGAATAGTCTTGTGCTCCGAGCCGTGATACTGGAACATCGTATGGATATCCGGCATCCTTGCAATCAGAACGACATACAAGATGAACAGCAAGATTCGGAACACCCCTTCGATGAGATTCAGAAGGATGGCACTCTTAATCCATTTTCCGAGGAAATTGATTGCCACCGTTGGGAAGATGACGAACACCCCGATAGAGAACACCATCGCAAAGATGAAGGAAATCGTCAGCATAATATTCCAAACTGCTTTCTCGCCAAAGCGATTGCTGATCTTTTTCTCCAGTTTCGATGGCTCCCCAAATTCTTCTTCCGGCAAGTACTCTTCCAACACATCCGCCGATTCCATAATCGTGCCAATGCCAGTCGTCAGCGAATCGACAAACGCGAGTACGCCGCGCAGAATCGGAATCTTGTGCGCCTTGCTCGGTTTTTTTAGCTTCTTCGTGCGGAGATAGATTTCGTCGCTCGGAAGCCTCATCGCAATAGCGATTCGTTCCGGGCCACGCATCATTACACCATCCATAATGGCTTGTCCACCAATCGATGTCGGGCAAGCGCCTTTGATAAAAATCTTCTTATAATCCACGTGTACTACTACCCTTTCTCATATCCGGCTTTTGAATCAGTACAGTTTCTTTGTAATAACCTCGACAAAGTCGCGGTTGCACACGGTGTGCGTCATGTTGTCGATGATATCTTCGGTAACTTCCGCCACGCTGCCGTTCGACATCTCGCGGCGAATCATGTACATCGCTGTGAACTCTTCCTGGGTCAAAAGCAGATCCTCTCGACGAGTGCCCGACTTGTACAAGTCTATCGCTGGGAAAATTCTACGTTCGCTCAGCTTGCGGTCGAGGTGCAGTTCCATGTTTCCGGTACCTTTGAATTCTTCGTAGATAACATCATCCATTCGGCTTCCTGTTTCCACAAGTGCGGTTGCGAGAATCGTGATGCTTCCACCTTCCTTGAGATTCCGCGCTGCACCGAAGAACTTCTTCGGTGGATGAAGCGCACCTGGGTCCAGTCCGCCGGAAAGCGTACGGCCGGAAGACGGCACTTCCATGTTGTAGGCTCTCGCCAGACGCGTAATGCTATCTAGCAAGATAACAACATCCTGACCTTCCTCTGCTAAGCGTTTTGCTCTCTGGATTACCATTTCCGCAACCTTGATGTGATGCGCCGGTAGTTCATCGAATGTTGAATAGATGACTTCAGAATGCTTCAGCGATTCCTTCATGTCGGTGACTTCTTCCGGACGTTCATCGACGAGCAGAATAATCTGCTCGATGTCCGGATATTTCTCTTCAATGGTATTTGCAATTTTCTTAAGCAGAACGGTCTTGCCGGCCTTCGGCTGTGCCACAATCAAGCCACGCTGACCTTTACCAATTGGTGCGACCAAGTCGATAATTCGGGTGGAAAGCTCAATACTGGAATTCTCCAGGACCAATTTCTCATTCGGGAAAATCGGCGTAAGGTCATCGAAATGCGGACGGTGTCTCGTGTTCACCGGACGCTTCCCGTTTACGGTTACCACATACAGAAGTGCACCGAAGCGTTCCCCGATGTTTGGAAGGCGTGTGATTCCGCGAATCTTATCGCCGGTACGAAGACCGAAACGGCGAATCTGTGTCGGTGATACGTAGATGTCTTTGTCCGAGGTGAGGAAGTTGTTGAAACGGAGGAAGCCGAAGCCACCATCCGCGAGTTCCAGAATTCCTTCAACTTCCGGACGTTCTTCTTCCCGATAATTTCGAGTTGCCTCCCTGCTCTCTGTGCCTTCTGCCTGCTCTTCTTTTTCCTCTATTACATTTTCACTCGGGGTCAGTTCCTCTTCTTTCGGAAGATTCTGATCCTCTATTTTCCTTTCTTTCATATGACTCCTTCTTATTACAGCTCTTCCTGTGATGTAACAGTGGATAGGATTGTGTCATCCTTCTTATCTGTCTGACTGACTTCCAGCTTATCCACATCCGATGGATCAATCTCATCTTGCAGTCCGAGCAATGTCGAGCTTAAGTAGATGGTGCTCAGTGTCTTACCGTCCATGCTAATCTTACTTCGCTCCGTAAAGTTCTTGCCCTTGATGTAGTAATTGTCCCCAATTTTTACAATCTTATCGATGGTGATTTCTTTATATCCCATCTTCATCTTCGTCGATTTATACGGTGTCATACCGCCGAAGGTGTAATTATTTCCGTAGAGCATGTCGTACGCCAATGCCTTCTGATCCTTCAGATAGGACTTCGATTTCGACGAGTTACTCTGCTGGTAATCGAAGATAACACCCTGGTGAGAAAGCCCTGCATCCTCCAGCAGCTCGGCACCTGCCTGATAAGAGGAAATATTTTTATCTTTCTTCGAGAGCCCGATGTTATCCCAGATGACATAACGTGTCTTGTACAGGTCTCCATTGGCATAATCCGAAGATTTAACATCCAGTGCCGGAATATGGTCACCGTAGATTAGCACAATTGTTGGTTCCCCGCTCTCTTTGATTTTGCTCAGCAAGTCGCCGAGGAAGGTGTCCATCTGGTGCATTTCATTGATGTAATATTCGTATTTCCACTTGGTCTCTTCGTTCGAAGCAGTAACCGTAGTGTAAGGATTCTTGAAGACCTGGGTCGTCGGATAACTTCCGTGACCCTGTACCGATACGATGTGCATGAACGAGCGATTTTTGGAATTCTTCAAAATGTCAATGATGTCGTCTGTCATGACCTTATCTTGTGCCCAGCCAGTTGGCGTCAGCGTAATGTTGTTCATGTACTCCAGCGAAGTGAAGCTATCGAATCCCAGATTCTTATACACTTCGTTTCGGTTATAGAACAGGGCACGGTGGTTATGCATCGCATAGGTAGAATAACCGTTATTCTTCAGAATGTATGCCATGCTTTCCAGCGTCTTCTTGCGAAGCTTTCCTTTGTATGGATACTCGCCTGGGCCAAAGAACTTCGCGCTGATACCAGTGAGTACTTCGAATTCAGTGTTCGCTGTACCCGCACCGCAAGCT
>CAVFWT010000113.1:0-5244 GCA_963626305.1 bacterium
TCCTTCTTGTCCGGTGCATCTAGAAGCTTCTGATTACCGGTGTACGCGTGAATGGTTGTCATAAATCCGGTGCGCACTTCTCGGTAATCGTTCAATGCCTTTGCCATCGGCGCCAAACAGTTGGTGGTGCAAGATGCACCTGATACGATGCGATCTTCTGGTGTCAATGTCTCGTGATTAACACCATAGACGATTGTCTTCATATCATTTCCAGCCGGTGCCGAAATCAAGACTTTCTTTGCACCAGCATCCAGATGTGCTTGTGACTTCTCTTTCGAGGTATAGAATCCAGTGCACTCCAGCACCAGATCAATATCCAAATCTCCCCACGGTAAATTGGATGCATCTGGTTCTTTGTAGATGGTAATTTCTTTACCATCTACCACCAATGCGTTGTCCGTGTTCGAAACCTCATGTCCCAAATATGGTCTCTGCACGCTGTCATATTTCAGAAGATAGGCGAGCATCGATGGCGAAGCCAAATCGTTGATGGCTACCACCTCAAAGTCTTCCAGTTCCATTGCTTTGCGGAAAGCAAGGCGTCCTATTCTTCCAAATCCGTTAATTGCTAATCTAATCATACTTATCACCCCTTTTTACTGATTTAGATTTAATTTATTCAAACGGGAATTTGATGTCTACTCCCAGTTCGTCACGCACTTCGATGAACTCCTTCTGTACGGCGTCACTCATCGGTACCCCTTTATCGGCACGGAATTCTTTTACAATCCACTCTTTCTCGCCGGCAGTGTAAATTCTGTCTTCTCCCGGCGCCTTCTGAGATGCTCTCAGTGCACGCAGGATATCGCCACAAGTCTTCTGGAAGGCTTCACGTCCCATAAATGCCTCCGGATCGATGACGATGAAGAAATGTCCCAGATGATATGGCTTCAAGTTACCATTCTCATCGTAACAAGTCAGTGCACGCAGGAAGTTACCCTGTGCCAGTGCTGCAGACAGAATTTCGATTGCTGCTGCATAGCTGTATCCTTTATAACCAGCCATTTCTTCGCCGATTCCCCCGAGTGGTGCCAGCGCAGCCTCGCCCGTGTTGAGTGCCTTAAGGATATACGATGTATCTGTCAGAGCAGAACCATCACGACCGATTACCATTCCTGGCGGAGTGGATTTCCCGATACGTTCATAGTATTCAAGTTTGCCACGCTGTGTTACGGAAGTTGCCGCATCAATCAAGAATGGATATTTTTCATCGCTCGGCAGTCCAATTGTCAATGGGTTCGTTCCCATCATGTTCTCAACACCGAATGTCGGTGCAATCGATGGACGTGCATTCGTACCTGTGATACCAATCATACCTTGATCGGTTGCCATCGATGCCCAGTATCCCGCAATTCCATAGTGAGAAGAGTTACGAACAGCGACACACGCGGTTCCGTACTTTCTTGCTTTCTCAATAGCCATGTCCATTGCCTGTTTGCTGGCAACCATGCCCATTCCGTCGTTCGCATCCAGCACAGCAGTGGTTGGCGACTCTCTCAGAATGTCAATCTTTGTAACCGGATTCAAGATTCCTTTCTTGATTCGATCAACATAGATTGGCTTAAATCTGTTCACACCATGGCTCTCAATTCCGCGGCGATCACTTTCCATCAGAACGTCTGCGCAAATCTTCGCATCATTTTCTGGAACCCCCAATTTTACGAAAGCCTGTTCCATGAACGACCCAACAGTCTCCCAGTCTAGGTATGGTCGTGTTTCTGTATCCATATAAATCCTCCTTTTATTTCGTCGCCCATTCCGGATAATCACCCCGGTCTGTAACGATTTGATAACCAATATGTTTCATGCGATTTTCAAGGCACGCATGACATTCTGCCGCTTCCTCACCCGTGCAAATTTTACCGTCATACAGAAGGTATTTCCCTCGTACCGCTTTTGGTGAAAGGCTCGGCATGATGACGTTTGCACCCGCTTCAACCCCTAGTTCTCTGCCACGCGGATGAATCGTACCAAGTGCCGTCGTTGCCGGCAAAAGAACTTTCGGAAACATCAACCGAAGAATACTCAAGCAGTACAGCGTCATTTCTAACGTTCCATCGGGATAATCGCGGAACGGCGTATCTTGATGATGTATGAACGGACCAATTCCAATCATGTGAGGCTTCAGTTCGCTAAGGTACATCAAATCTTCTACCAAATTCTCATCTTCCTGATACGGCGATCCGACCATGAACCCAGCGCCCACTTGGAAACCGATTTCCTTGAGGTCTAGCAAGCAGCGTTTCCGATTCTTGAGAGAAAGCGACTCTGGATGAAGCTTTCGATAATGCGAATCCGACGCTGTTTCGTGGCGAAGCAAATATCGATCAGCACCTGCACGATAGAAATCTTCATAGATGTTCCGTGGCCTTTCTCCCACCGACAACGTAATGGCACAATCCGGATATGTCTGCTTGATTTTCTGTACAAGCTCGCAAAATTCATCATCGCTGAATCCAGGATCTTCGCCCCCTTGTAAAACGAAAGTTCGAAAGCCAAATCCGTATCCGAGTCGGCAACATTTTAGAATTTCTTCCGGCGTAAGCCGATAGCGATCCGCATGGTGATTGCTCCTTCGAATGCCGCAATAGTAGCAGTCATTCTTGCAGTAGTTCGAGAATTCAATAAGGCCTCGAACATATATTTGATTTCCATAAGTCTCGCGTGCCGTCTCTTGCGCGAATTTTCGAAGGACTTCAGCATCCTCTGGATTTCGTTTCTGAATGAGTTCCAGATATTCCTCCGCAGTCAATCGATGTTCCTTATGCAGTTTCTCGATTAATGGTAAAAGTGTTCCCATATATACCCCAAAATTCAAAAAATACTTACTGGAATATTTTAACATAATTGGATTTTTTCTCCAACAGTGTTTAAAAATACGAAACACAGATACTCGGTAATTGAAAGCAAAGAAACTTTTTTTACGCGAAATGGGTCCGGACTACCCACTGGTAATCCGAACCCATCCATTAACCGATTCAATTATATCATTTAACTTATATTATTCAAGCAATAGATGCCCGTTTAGACAATTTCGCCCGCATCGGCTAGGCTCTGCTCTTCCGGTGTCATTCTCGCAACGGTAATTCCAGCAAATGCCATCACGAAGCACATGATTGGCATCAAGTAGTTGAAAATTGCCCATGGTGCGTATTGTGCCGTCGTTACACCCAGTGTTGTTGCGATGAACATTCCACAAGTGTTCCATGGAACCAAACAAGATGTTACTGTACCAGCTGACTCCAGCGCATTCGACAATGTCTTCGGATGTAGCCCAGCTTTGCGATAAGCCGGTGCATACATACGTCCCGGTACAAGAATTGAGATGTACTGTTCCGGCATGACAATATTCGAGAGGATACAAGTAAGCTCTGTAACACCGACCATCATTGCTGCATTCTTAATCTTCTTGATGATTGCCTCAATTACAACTGCCAACTGGCCCGTTCCTTCCATGATACCACCGAACATCATCGCGATAATCGTCATAAGAATGGAAGAGGACATATTCATCAAGCCGCCTGTTGTCAACAGACTGTTCAATGCCTTGACATCCGTATTGCAATAGAAACCATCTCTTGCAACAGACAGGATATCTCCGAAAGTTACGCCTGTGTGCAAAAACTTAAGTTCACTGCTAAAAATCTGCAAATTGCCCTGAAAGAACGGTGCCAACACCGCTGCCGACAGAAGTCCTAATGTAATTCCCGGAATAGCCGGAATCTTCAACGCAATCGCCAGAATGACCACAAGGGGTGGCAGTAACAGGAGCGGATTAATGTTGAAGTTATCTTTGAGTCCATCCATCAAAACCTGAGCTTGCGAAGTATCAACAGTTCCGTCCGTCGCATTTTTGAATCCGACAATTGCGAAGAAAACCAGCGTAATGACATACGTAACAATTGTAGATTTCAGCATGAACTTCACGTGAGTAAAGACATCGGTTCCAGCCATCGCCGGTGCAAGGTTGGTTGTGTCCGAAAGCGGCGACATCTTATCGCCGAAATACGCACCTGCCAGAATCGCACCAGCGGTTGGTCCAACTGGCATTCCAAGGCCATGACCGATTCCCATCAACGCCAGCCCCATCGTACCCATCGTGCCCCAAGATGTTCCGGTTGCCAAAGATGTAATCGAACAAATCAGCACAGCCGCAACTAAGAAAATCGATGGACGAAGAAGCGTCAAGCCGTAATAAATCATCGTCGGAATTGTTCCGGAAAGAAGCCATACACCAATCATCATTCCAACGATTGCTAGAATCAGAATAGACTGCATCGCTTTGGAAATTCCATCCACCATCATCGCTTCGATTTCTTTCCAGTTGTAACCCAAGGAAAGGGAAACAATTGCAGCCAAAATTACGCCGATGAACATCGGGATATGCGGATCAACCCCGAATTTGATAATGCCTAGCGACATCACGATGACCAGACCCAAGAATGAGATTGCTGCATGATACAATCTCACGGGTTTCTTATCGCGTTCTGCTGTAAAAACATTCATGTATTATTCCTCCGTTGTTAATTTAAAATAAAACGGTAATCGCTCGGATGCTAAAAACCCATTTTAAATAAAAATTTATGAAACATTATATCACATTCGTATTAAAAAAAAATACATTTTTTGTTGAATATCCCATTTTTATGTTGTTGTATTCACAGAAAAGAGATTATATAATAAGAGTGTATTACTATTGCTAGTAATCGTGGGGGAAAGTTACAGCTAAGGATGAGGACCTATGAAGACAATAGCAGACAATATTAAGACATTAAGGAAAAATTATTCCTTGACACAAGGACAACTTGGGGAAATTGCTGGCGTGACGGATAAGGCGGTCTCAACCTGGGAAAACGGTGTGGCCGTTCCTCGTATGGCAGTCGCTCAGAAGATTTCGGATTATTTCGGCATTAGCTTGTCTGAAATTCTTGAATCGAATGAAGATGAGACGAAATACGATGTCGATCCGAAAGCACTCGCCCTTGCCAAGACAATTGAACAAAGTCCTGAATTACGGCAAACACTCCATGCATTGCAGAAAAGACCGGAGATGGTTAACGTTGTACAGAAACTCAGTTTACTGACATCCGATGAACTCGTTCTCGTAAACCAAGTACTAGGTCGATTCTACAGTGTACGCACAAAGAAGTAACCATATTAGAAGAAGTACACCGAACAAAGCGATATTCAATATTGTATTTTGAGGTTGGAAACAAAAGCGCAGCTCGAAAGAGCTGCGCTTTT
>CAVFWT010000114.1:0-5197 GCA_963626305.1 bacterium
GATATGAAGAAACTTCGTGCGGAAGAAGATTGGGGAATGATTATTACGAATCCACCGTATGGAGAACGAATCGGCAGTGCGGATAAGATTCAAGATATCTACGAGAAATTCAAAGAAATACTTGAGAACAAGCCAACATGGTCGCTATTCGTCATTACGACAGATAAGAAACTAGAGGATGCTGTCGGCCGCAAGGCAGACAGAAGAAGAAAACTCTACAACGGTCGCCTGGAGACGCAATATTACCAGTTTCATTCAGTAAAACCAAGTAAGAAATAGATTAGAAATTGCGAATGCATATAACTTTGAAGTCATTCAAGACCAAAGCTTGAATTCTGGCAAGACCGGAACTTCGTGGTAGAGTTATCGCTAATCCTTGCGTGGATAAGGCATCATAGAAAGTCAGAGGAAGACGAGATGAAGAGAGAATTCACTTATGAATCGACGAACGGAAAGAATACGATTCACGGAATTTCCTGGATTCCAGACGAGAAACCGATTGCAATTCTTCAAATTGTACACGGCATGGTGGAATTTGTTGATCGTTATGATGATTTCGCCCAATTCCTTGCAAGTAATGGCATCTTGGTACTGGGCGAAGATCATCTCGGACATGGTGCATCCATTCAATCGGAGAAAGAACTCGGTTATTTTGGCAAAGATGGTAATCGCTTCTTGATTGGCGATATCCATCGACTTCGTCTCATGGCAGAGAGTTTGCATCCAGGGATTCCTTATTTCATGCTGGGGCATAGCATGGGTTCATTTCTGGTGCGCCAGTATTTGACGGAAGGTGACACACCATATGCAGAAGGACTTGCAGGAGCCATCATCATGGGCACTGGGTGGCAGCCTCATATCGCTCTTCATTTGGGTAAAATCATCACGAAATTGATCGGAAGCTTTCGAGGAGAATTCTATCGGAGTCGTTTTATTCAAAATATGGCAATGGGTTCGTATAATAAGCGCATCGAGCAGCCTCGCACGAAAGATGATTGGTTGACTCGCGATGAGAAGATTGTAGATATTTATGAACAAGAGCCCCTCTGCCAATTCCGATTTACGACAAACGCTTATTACCATATGTTCTGCGGTATCGAGAAATGTCAGAATACGGCAGCGATGAGGCGTATTCCAGAAAATTTTCCGCTACTATTTGTCTCTGGAACAGATGATCCGGTTGGAAATTATGGAGAAGGGGTTCGAAAGACCTTTATCAAATATCAAGAACATTCCAAGGCGATTACGGATATCAAACTTTATGAGTCTGGACGTCATGAAATTCTGAACGAATTAAATCGAGCAGAAGTATATCAAGATTTGTTGGATTGGATGACAGAATGTCTTTCCGCGAAAGGAGAATATGAGCAATTACATCATCTTGATTATTAAAATAATCCTTGCAATATTACTGGCGATTCTATTTGGAAACGGCAGCGTGGTGATGTTCAACCGAATTCCGGTACACATGTTTGAAACGATTGGTGAGGATGACAACAAAATATTGCCAGATGAACTTCGCGAAATGGGCGATGGAACGCGTCAGCGTATTACTAGCACACCCTGGAAATATGTTTTTACCGCATATTTCGGTATCGTAGGAATTTTCCTAGCGCTTCACTTCAGCTTGCAATATGAAATCGCGGTTCTTTTCGTATTAGTTATCGCCTTGGAGATTGCGATTTCCGATTGGAAATACAAAGTTGTACCAGACATGCTGAACGTGCTCTTAGCAATTTCGGCAGTGGGATTTGTTAGCTTCCAAGAAGAATGGTGGAGCCCGTTTATTGGGGTGGCAGCCGGAATCTTCATTGTGATGTTTGTTTATTTTACCGGAAAAATCATATATAAGCGGAGCGTAATCGGTGGTGCAGATTTGAAATTTTTTGCCGCAATTGGTTTGATTGCTGGTGGCACTGGAACACTGATTCTCTTCGTTATCACACAGCTTTTTCTATCGTTACACGCCATTTATCTTCTAGTGAGCAAGCGAATTCAGAAAGGAAGCACACTTCCCATGCTGCCATATGCATTTGCGGCATTGACCGTATATTTCTTATTCCTCTGGGATATTATTCCGCTTATCGCCGCATAGCACCGAATCAATCTTTCCGCAATCGATTCGCGATAAGAATCGTTGAAGCCTTACGGTCAATTATTGATATTATGCGAGAAAGCCATTAATCAATTAAAAATTACAAAGAAAGCAACACACGCATCGTATGGATAAAAATATATTACTCAAAATTCAATATGACGGCACGAATTTCTGGGGCTGGCAGCGTCAACCCGATTTCCGAACGGTACAAGGAGAAATCGAGCATGTGCTGACATTCCTCGCTGGAAGAGAAGTCCTTATCAACGGAACGAGCCGTACCGATCGAGGGGTGCATGCCCTAGGGCAGTGCGCCTCTTTTATATGGGATTTTCCGTTACCAACGGAGAAGTTACCGTTTATCTTAAATAAGCGATTTGGAGCCGGTGGAATTGGCCGAAGCGGGGCACCTGGAGATATTCGTATCTTAGAAGCAAAGGAAATGCCACTGGATTTCCACGCACGTTTTTCCTGCAAAGGGAAGACGTATCGATATATTATTGAACGTGATGGGGATATCTTTCGCCGAAATCAAGTTTTCCAGCTTAGCGACGAGTTGGATCATTCGAAGATGCGAGAGGCAGCCGAATATATCGTCGGAACTCATGATTTTAAGTCGTTTGAGGCATCAGGGGGACATCCAAGAGAGACGACGGTTCGCACGATTTCGGATTTACAAATTGAAGAACAGGGAACACGTACTATTATCGAGGTAACCGGTGACGGATTCCTATACAATATGGTTCGCATCATGGTTGGAACCCTTGTCGAAGTGGGAACAGGAAAGAAATCCCCAGAAGATGTGGAACAGATTCTAAGTGCGTGTGATCGTCAGCAAGCCGGCTTTACGGCACCACCGGAAGGCTTATATCTTAAAGAAATTTACTTTTAACTAATTGGAGACAACTGCATGTATAAAGTACGCATTGATCAGTTCGAAGGTCCTTTTGACCTTCTGCTGTATCTTCTAGAAAACGCTCGAATGGATATATACGATATTCGTGTAACAGAAATCACTGAACAGTATATCGATTATCTTAAAGAGATGGAAGTGATGAATGTTGAGGTCGGGAGCGAATTCATTGTTCTAGCAGCTACGCTTATTCGACTCAAATCGAGAATGCTTCTTCCCCGTGTGCACACGGTGGATGAGCAGACAATTGAGGAAGATCCACGGACCGAACTGGCGGAACGACTCTCGGAATATCTTCGTACGAAGAAGATTGCGGAAATGCTTCAATCTCGCGAAGAATATTACGCTTGTGTGTATGAGAAACCAGCGGAGGATATCTCCGAATACCTCAACGAACCGGATGAATATCTGAAGGCAGATTCGGAACAGTTCGTTCGTGCGTTTCTTGCTTTCCTCGAAAAGAAAAAGAAAATTACCGAGGTTCGAACTCGTTACGAGCGAATTCGCCGAAATCGTGCTTCTGTGGAAGAACGAATTGAGTCTATGGCACGAGAACTGGAGCGAAAATGGAAATATCAAAGTGTAGTGAAATTTTCGGAATTGGTTGCCCCAGAAGCAGATCGCTATGAGCGAACACTTTCGTTCATGTCTCTTCTGGAGATGGTCAAGATGCAGGAAATTGATGCAACGCAAGACGAGATATATGGAGAGATTGAAATCAGCAAAGGGAAGAGAGACGAAAATGTACAGTAGAAAGAAAATGAAATCAGCTTTGGAGTCCATGATGTTCGTATGGGGCGAACCGCTTTCTTCGAAAGATGCAGCAACTGTGCTAGATGCAGAACGTAAAGATATTCGAGAATTGTTTCAAGAACTGAAGAATGAATACGAGCAAGAGGGGCGCGGCATCCGCATCCGCGAAGTCAATGACGCCTATCAATTCGTTACATATGTTGAAAATGAGATGTTTATCGAGAAGCTTTGTCGTCCAGTTAAAGTCAAAAGGCTTTCTCAGGCTGCGCTCGAAGTGCTTGCGATTATTGCATATAAGCAGCCCGTTACCCGTGGAGAAATTGATGCAATTCGCGGAATTAAGAGTGAACGCGTTATCGATGGACTGATGAACCGCAGCCTTGTTGAAGTATGTGGAAAGTCCGATGGAATTGGACGTCCCAATCTCTATGCGACGACCGACGAGTTTCTGAAAGCATTCGGCTTCGAATCGCTCAAAGATCTCCCGGATATTGGAGAATTTGATGATGCAATGATGAATAATGCGGATGATGAAACAGAAATTCATGGACAACTAGAAATGCATTTTGACGAACAGGAAGTGAAAGACGATGAGAATTAACAAATATATTGCAAGCTGTGGAGAAGCCAGTAGACGTACTGCGGATGAACTAATTCAGAAGGGCAAGGTTAGCGTGAACGGCACTGTTCTTACAACACCTGGCTACGATGTTCAAGAAGGTGACGAGGTGCGTTTGTTCGGACGTGTCATCACACCG
Source organism: bacterium (assembly GCA_963626305.1). Lineage (GTDB taxonomy): Bacteria > Bacillota > Clostridia > Peptostreptococcales > Anaerovoracaceae > Mogibacterium_A. The sequence continues at coordinate 4,520 of CAVFWT010000114.1, forward strand.
GAAGTTCGCAAAGCATACTACTTGCTGAACAAACCTGTCGGTTACGTTACTACTACAATGGACAAAGAGGGAAGACCAACTGTAATGGATTTAGTTCAAGCGGAAGGCCTTCGTTTATTCCCAGTTGGTAGACTGGATTACAACACTTCTGGACTTCTTATTCTTACCAACGATGGAGACCTTTCCAATAAATTGATGCATCCATCCAAGGAATTTCCGAAGAAATATCGTGTGCGTGCGGCTGGTACAGTAACACTTCGCGATATTCATCGCCTTGAGACGGGAATCGATATCGGTGGCTTTATCACTTCGCCAGCAGAAGCTAAATTAATTCGCCATGATAAGAATTCCACGGTTGTGGAAATTACAATCCATGAAGGTAAAAATCGTCAGGTACGCCGTATGTTCAAAGCACTTGGATATCCTGTACAAGAACTTGAGCGTATCGGACTTGGAAATCTCGTTATTGGACGATTGGCAAGAGGCTCATATCGTAAACTCAGCAAAGAAGAAATAGAGTATTTGAAGACTCGTTAATGAATTAGTTGCACTTGGCGACATTATATAAAGTACGATGCCATCCATTGAAACCCATCGAATAGTTTTGCTGTAGCAGACAGTGCGTTTGCTAGACGTTCAATTGCAAAAGCGAATAAAAAGCGGGGCATCCTTCCGGAT
>CAVFWT010000115.1:0-5122 GCA_963626305.1 bacterium
GCTACGCTATTTTATTTGAAATTAATTTTGAAAATTACTTGACATACAATGAACATATGATAATATATTCATATGAACAAGCGATAATTTGTTAAGGAGGTGCTGGGATGGCGAAGAAGAATTATCAGAAAACAGATGGAACAATCATCGGTGGTATCAATGAAGATGAACTGATGGATTTGGCGGATCTCTTCAAAATGTTTGCGGATTCCACGAGAATAAAGATTCTGGTGGCATTGTCGTCTGGCGAAATGAACGTGACGGAAATTTGCGACGCATTGGAGATGAATCAATCGGCCGTATCGCATCAACTGAAGATTCTTAAGAATGCGAAACTCTTGTCATCTCGCCGAGAAGGGAAATCGAAGGTATATTCTCTCGCTGACGATCATGTTAGCACGATTATCGCTATGGGCAAAGATCATATTGAAGAGTAATCTAAAGGAGGATTCAAAATGAAAAAGAAATTCAAACTGGATGAAGTAGATTGCGCAAACTGTGCAGCCAAAATGGAAGAAGCAATTAAGAAAATTGACGGTGTACAGGATGCATCGGTAAATTTCTTGACACAGAAAATGACGTTGGAAGCAGATGATGAACGTTTTGAAGCAATCCTAGATGAAGCTTGCAAGGTCATTGCGAAAGTAGAACCGGATTGTGAGGTTATTCGTTAGTTGCATTTTGCATTAAATGGATAATTAGCGAATAGCAAACCGATTGGAAAATATATTTTATTGAGGGGTTGTTATGAGTAAGAAACTGAAGAAAGAACTGAAGAGAATCATTCTCGGATTGGCGATTTTTGCAGTTTTGATGATTGTGGAACATACAATTGGCTTTTCAGGAGTGCTGGGAAATCGATGGGTAGAATTGATTCTTTATTTGGTGCCGTACTTTGTAGTAGGTTCCGATGTTGTGAAAAAGTGCCTTCTTGGAATCAAGAATCGCCAACTTTTGGATGAATGCTTCTTGATGACGTTGGCAACGGTTGGGGCATTTGTTACCGGTGAGTACAGCGAAGCGGTGGCAGTAATGCTCTTCTACCAGATTGGCGAGTGGTTCCAAAGCTTGGCTGTCGGAAAATCTCGTCAGTCTATTACGGAGCTGATGGACATTGCTCCGGATTTTGCAAATGTCGAACGTGCGGATGGAACCGTGGAAGAAATTGATCCAGAAGAAGTCTGCATCGGGGATACACTAGTTATACGTGCGGGAGAGAAAGTCCCGGTAGATGGAATCGTTATTGAAGGCAATAGCTTGGTGAATACGTCGGCGTTGACAGGCGAATCCGTCCCTCGCAGCGTTAGTGTATCGGATACGATTATTTCCGGATGCATTAACGGTGACGGACTTCTGAAAATTCGTGCCGAGAAGAAATATGAAGATTCTACCGTTGCTCAAATTCTAGAACTGGTAGAAAACGCTTCTTCTAAGAAATCGCGTACCGAGAAATTTATCACTCGCTTCGCACGTTACTATACGCCAATTGTTGTTGCGGGTGCAGTGATACTCGCTTTAATTCCACCGCTGCTTGTGGGCAACTGGATGAACTGGATGCTTCGTGCATGCACGTTCCTGGTTATTTCTTGCCCATGTGCATTAGTAATCTCCGTACCGCTCTCGTTCTTCGGCGGAATCGGCGCTGCTTCGAACATCGGTGTCCTCGTCAAAGGTTCCAATTACTTGGAACAGATGGCACATCTCGATACTGTTGTTTCAGATAAGACGGGAACGTTGACAGAAGGTGTATTTAACGTAACGAAAATCGTTCCTGCAGGAGGGGAATCGGAATCGGAACTTCTTCGGAAAGCCGCAATTGTGGAAAGTTTCTCCACTCATCCAATTGCCAAATCTATTCTCAAGGCTTACGGCAAAGAGGTAGATTCGAATCAGGCAAAGGATGTGCAGAACGTAACAGGACAGGGCTTAATTGCAGATATAGAAGGTAAAAAAATTTTTGCGGGAAACAAACGCCTGCTCCTCGAAAACCACATTGCATTCGAAGAGGTTTCCGACGATTCCTCGACCATCGTCTACGTGGCAGAGGATGACAAATACATCGGAGCGATTCTGATTTCGGACCGTATTAAGGATAGTGCAATCGCTGCCATTCAGCAGTTAAAGAACGAAGGCGTGCACAAGTTTGCGATGCTTACTGGTGACCGAAAGGGAATTGCGGAATCGGTGGGCAAGACACTTGGTGTGGATGAAGTGCGTGCGGAATTACTTCCAGCAGACAAAGTACAGGCAGTGGAAGAACTGATGGGCGAAATCGGAAACAACGACAAGAAGAAACTTGCTTTTATCGGAGATGGAATCAATGATGCACCTGTTCTTTCCAGAGCCGATGTTGGAATTGCGATGGGATCCATGGGCTCGGATGCGGCAATTGAGGCGGCCGATGTTGTTATCATGGATGATGACATCAGCAAGATTCCGCGGACGATTCGAATTGCGAAGCAGACAGTAGCAATTTCGTACCAGAATATTGTGTTTGCCTTATTCATTAAGATCCTCTTCCTGATTCTGGGTGCACTCGGAACCATTGGAATGTGGTGGGCAGTTTTTGCCGATGTTGGCGTAGCGTTCATCTGCATCCTCAATTCCATGAGAATGTTGAATCGTAAGGGCTTGTAAGAAAAAGCCTTGCATGTATAGAGATTTTGTGGTAAAGTACAAATATACGTTAGAGCTTGAAAGAGTGGGCATTGCCCACTCTTTCGTTTGTATGTTGATACTTTCCGGAGGAAGAATGGCGAAAGAAGATATTATCAAGCACGTCAACGATATTCTTGAGGAATACGTACAGGACAAAGAACTAGAAATTTACAACGTAGAATATCGCAAAGAAGGACCTGAATGGAAACTTCGAATCTACCTGGATAAGCCGGCAGATTGCGAACAGGAATACGTGAACATCGAAGAGTGCGAGGACGTGAATCGCTATCTGAGCGATCAGATGGATAATCTTGACTTGATTGATCGTGCATATACGATGGAGGTTTCTTCTCCGGGAATGGATCGGGAGCTGATCCACGATAAAGATTTCGATCGTTTTGCCGGTCGGATTGTTGAAGTGCGTCTCTATGAGCCACTGAATGGCAGAAAAAACTTTGAAGCAACGCTTCTGGGACGCACCGAAGAGGATGTTATCAGATTGGATGATGAGGGTGAGACATTGGAAATTCCACATAAGAAGATTTCCAAGATCAACCTTGCAGTTATTTTTTAGGAGGGTTACATGAACAAGGAATTTCTAGATGCACTCAACGACTTGGAGCGCGAAAAGAACATTTCCAAGGAGGACATCATTTCCGCAATTGAGAAGGCGGTAAAGACGGCTTATGAGAGAAACTACGGCAAAGAGCAGAATGTCGAAGTTCTCGTTGATCGTGAGACCGGAGAAGTAATGGTTCTTCTGAGCAAAGTCGTTGTTGAAGACGTAGAAAATGATGCAATTGAAGTATCTCTGGAAGAAGCTCGTTCTTATGATGAACGCTATGAAGTGGGCGATGAACTTCAGTTCCGCATCGATCCGAAGGATTTCGGAAGAATTGCTGCACAGACTGCAAAGCAGGTTGTTGTACAGAGCATCCGCGAAGCAGAGCGCAACAACACATATAATCAGTTCATCGGACTGAAGGAAGAATTGGTTACCGGCCGTGTAGAGAGAGTGAATGAAGGAAGAGTATTCGTTTCCATCGGAAATACCGAATGTTCCCTGTCTCGTTCGGAACAGGTGCGAGGCGAAGAGCTTCACCCGGGACAGTACATCAAGCTGTACGTAATGGATGTAAAGAAGAATTCGAAGGGAACTCAGATTTTTGTGTCTCGTTCTCATCCAGGTCTGGTTCGTAAGCTGTTCGAACTGGAAATTCCTGAAATTGCAGAGGGAACGGTTGAGATTAAGGGAATCGCCAGAGAAGCAGGCTCCCGTACGAAGATTGCGGTATTCTCGAACGATGAGAATGTCGATCCAGTAGGCGCATGCGTTGGTAACAGAGGCTCTCGCGTTCAGTCAATCGTTGATGAACTGAATGATGAGAAGATTGATATTATCGTATGGGATGAAAATCCAACCGTACTGATTAGTAACGTGCTTCGCCCAGCAGCAGTTGAAGCTGTATTTGTTGATGAAGATAACAAGACTGCTATTGCAGTTGTTCCAGAGCAGCAGTTGTCTCTGGCAATTGGTCGAGAAGGTCAGAATGTACGCTTGGCTGCGAGAGTCAGCGGATGGAAGATCGATATCAAGAGCAAAGCTCAGCTGGAAGAAAGCGGATTCGATTTTGAAGCTTATACTGATGAGGATGCAGAAGATTCCGAGGAGATGGAATTTGCTAACGAAGAAACAGTAGCTCTTGAATCAGAAACTGAGGAAACATCTTCCGAAGAAACTGTAGAAGAAGTTACAGAAGAAATCGTCAGCGAGGATGCGGAATAGAAGGTGATCGCAATGAAAACGCGAAAGACACCCATGCGAAGATGCATTGGCTGCAGAGAGTCTTTTCCACAGAGTGAATTAATTCGTTTGACATTTCATGATGATGAAATTCACGTTGACCGAAATGGAAAGAGTCCCGGAAGAGGCGTCTATCTCTGCCGCAATATGGGATGCGTCGAGAAGGCACGAAAGACGAGAGCCTTCCAACGGAATTATAAGAAAGAAATCAAAACGGAAATAACCGAAGCCGCATTTGATGAGGCGACGACAGTAATAAAGGAGGTAGTGAATGGCGAAGAAAGTATCTGATATTCTTGCAGAACTCGACATTACATTTGAGGAATTGAAGAGAAATTCCGAGAAACTCGGCATCAAGATTACCAAGACAGGCAGCGTAGAAGATGTGGAGGCAAATCGTATTATCAGCACCATCAACATTCTGAAGGGAAATGACAAGAAAGAAACGCACGCGCAGAAACCGAAGATTAAGGCAACCCCAATTAGCAAGCCAACTCCGGTTCCGAAGAAGGATGCTCCGAAGAAAGAAGAATCGACTTCGGAAGAAAATACAAAGAAGGAAGCACCAAAGACTGAGCCGGTGAAGAAGCCAACGCTCAAAATTGTGAAGAAAGCATCTGAAATCGAGGCCGAAGAGAAGAAAGCGGCAGAAGAAGCTGC
>CAVFWT010000116.1:0-5050 GCA_963626305.1 bacterium
CATCATGACGGGAATGATTCCGGCAATGACCATGGCAGTGCCCCATTTGCTGGGTGGTGCGTACGTGGTCGAGATGGTTTTCGGATATCCCGGCCTTGGAGAACTGAGCTTCGAAAGTGCACTCTACAAAGACTATAATCTATTGATGGCAATCACGCTCCTGACTGGGTGCGTGGTGATTTTTTGTAATCTCTTTGGTGAAGTGTTGAGTGCGTGCATCGATCCGCGAATGGCAGAACATAGGGAAGGAGGTTCTCATGAGTAGACGAAACCTCCCAACAAGAAATCTCCGATGGATGCGTGGGGAGCATGTGGCAATGATTCTTCTAATGATTATCCTGCTGCTGACGATTCTCGCTGGGTTTATCGCGCCATTTGATCCGAACGAAATGACGAATGACATCAGTCAGGCACCGTCGTTTCGCCATATCTTTGGTACGGACACGCTCGGGCGAGATATCCTATCTCGCGTGCTGTATGGCGGAAGAGCGAGCCTGTGGATTGGCATCGTGGCAACACTGATTTCCACCGTGATTGCAATCGTATATGGTACAATCAGCGGCTTAGTGGGACCGCAAATCGACTATTTCCTGATGCGAATCTGCGATCTCTTGCTCAGTTTGCCACAGATATTGATGATTGTATTCTTGCAAGCAATAATGGGAACCGCAAGTATCGCATCGCTATCGCTTGTCATCGGCATCAGCGGATGGATGGGCATCGCACGCATCGTGCGAAACGAAGTGCAGCGACTTCGGGGCAGCGATTACATCCTATCTGCGAAATTGATGGGTGCCATAAGTGCGTACATTCTAAAGACGCACCTTCTACCGAACTTGCTACCAGCTATCCTGTATCCAATTGTCAGTAACGTTGGATCGGCAATGGTCGCGGAATCGACACTTAGTTTTATGGGCCTCGGACTTCCGATGGACGTGCCATCGTGGGGCGGCATCCTGTCCGGTGCACAGCAAGCACTCCTGACAGGTCAGTGGTGGATGATTGTGCTCCCGGGCGGAATCTTGATTGTTACGCTTGTGTGCATTGCAGAGGTTGGAGAACAGTTCCGCCGCTCGAACACGCGCGTACACAGCAATCTATAGAGATAGAGAGACTAGAGATGGGTAAAAGTAAATTGTTTAAGGCGGTTGTTTCCGTCTTTCTGATCCTGACGATGTTGCTGGGGTGTACCGGCTGCAGCAAATCACGGGATGCAAATACGTTAATATATGGCAGCCAAGATTACACTGCAATCAATCCGGCACTGTATGAACATGGCGAAATCAACTTGCTGATTTTTGCGGGCTTGACAGCACACGATGGTGACAACAACGTTGTGCCGGGGCTTGCGAAGAAATGGGAATACGATGAGGCGTCGAAGACGTGGACGTTCCACCTTCGTAAAGGATTAACCTTCCACGATGGTGAGGCGCTGACTTCAGCGGATGTAAAGTTCACACTGGAGACGATTCTCGACAAGAAGAACGGCTCGGAAATTCGTTCGGATTATGAAGATATCCAGAAAATTTCTTGCCCGGACGATTACACTGTGAAGATTCAACTGAAGCAAGCCAATGCGGCTTTCCCGGATTACATGAGTGTCGGCATTCTGCCGAAGCATTTGCTCGAAGGCAAGGATATCACGACCGATGAATTCAATCAGCATCCGGTTGGTGCAGGACCGTATAAATTGACGGACTGGGATGAAGGACAGAGCATTACGCTGGAGAAATTCGACAATTATTACGATGACGAGCCGAATATCGATACCGTCATTTTCAAAATTATCCCGGATAGTGCATCACGTCTCTTGCAGCTCGAATCGGGCGACATCGATATGGCGCAGTTGACACCGCAGGATGCGAAGACACTCCAGTCGAAGAGTGAGGATTACAATGTCTCCCAGATGGAAACTGCGGATTACCGTGGTCTGGCGTACAACTTCAAGAGTTCGCTATTTAAGAAGTATCCGGAACTTTCGAACATCTTGAGTTACGGTATCGACCGTAAAGCCATCATCCGAAGCGTGCTACTGGGACAAGGACAGATCGCATATTCGCCGATTCAGAAGAATAAATACAACGACTCATCGATAGAGCGTTTCAGTTATAGTCCGAAGAAGGTCAAAGCACTCTTGGAAGCGGATGGCTGGCGCAAAAATAGCGATGGTTGGTACGAGAAAGATGGAACCGAACTTGCTTTTACCATAGCGGCGATGGCGGATGATCAGGTTCGCGTCGACATGGCGAACATGTGCGCGAAGCAGCTGCAGAAACTCGGCGTGCATGCGACGGCGGAGAGCCGCAAGGAACTCGATTGGGAGAATCAGGATGCGTGCATCATCGGTTGGGGCAGCCCGTTTGATGCGGATGTGCACACGCGGAAGGTGTTCGGCACTGATGCGAACGACAATTACACGGGTTACAGCAATTCGGCGGTGGATGCCGCACTGAAGAAGGCATATTCCACCAGCGACAGCAGTCTGCGAAAGTCGTACTACAAGGAGTTCTTGCAGGCGATGACGACGAAGTTGCCATATACATTCATCGCATACGTCGATGTGGATTATGCGGTGCGGAGGAACATCAGTGGAATCTCCAAAGATACACTGCTCGGACATCACGGGGTGGGAATTTTCTGGAACATCGCGAAATGGAAATTAGACGAGCAGTAGCGAAACGAACGTAGCCGGAAAGTATAATCAGAGAGAAACGAAGCGAGAAGCAAGAAATAATAAGGCAAAGGAAAGAGTCAGCAATGAGCAAGCGAGGAGGAGAAGCGTGACGGAACCGATTCTGCAAATTGAGAATTTTCGGATGTGTTTCAACGGTCCGAACGGACCGGTGCATGCTGTGCACGATGTGAACCTCACGGTCCATCCGGGCGAAGTGCTGGCGCTGGTTGGGGAGTCCGGTAGCGGAAAGACCGCACTCTGCCGTGCGATTCTTATGCTCCATTCTGCCCATGCTCGCTATCTTTCGGGTAAAATTATTTTAAATGGAACCGACGTTCTACGGCTAGATGAAGGTGCGATGATGCAAATTCGTGGAACGAGTGCGGCGATGGTTTTCCAGGATCCACTGAGTTCCCTCAATCCCGTGTTCCGAATCTCGGAGCAGTTGGCAGAACCGATGCGGCAGCATTCGGTAGGAGCGTGGAGAACGTGCGGAGATGATTCGGGTTCGGCTCAGAAAATGAATTTACATCGGGATTCGGACGCACTCGCTCGATTCCGGGAACAAGAAATTGAACTTCTTCGTTCTGTTGGACTCGATTATCCGGAAATACAGTTGGATAAATATCCACATCAGCTTTCCGGTGGGCAGCGTCAACGTGTGGCGATTGCACTGGCGTTAGCATGTAATCCATCGCTCGTCATTGCTGATGAGCCAACCACGTCCCTTGATGCGGAAACGGGTAAAATGGTAATGAACCTTCTTCGTCAGTTAGCGCAGGAGCAGAATAAAGGCGTGCTTTTCGTTACGCACGATATTGCACTTGCGCGAGAAATCGCCGACCGTATTGCTGTGATGAAATCGGGTGAAATTATCGAGGAAGGGGACACTTTAACTGTATTCGAACATCCGGTTCATGAATACACGAAACAGCTCGTTGGATTCGCTAGTGACGAAATAATGGAAAATTGCGAACCACATGACGCAACCGAAACATGCGAATACAGCGATAAACTCATGGACGAATTTGTCAAATATAGCGAATCCATCGAAGCCCATGATGAACCAAACTCGGACAATGTGCTCCTCCGGACAGAGAATCTGATCTTCTCGTATCGGACGAGAAAGAAACTTCTGACGGGAATACCGGTGATTCGGAACTTGAATCTCACCATTTACCGAGGAGAAATCCTCGGGCTTGTGGGGGAGTCAGGATGCGGAAAGACGACTTTGGCGAAGTTGCTGACAGGGATTCTGAAACCAACCGCAGGGAGCGTTTATTGGAATGAAGAATTGTTGCAGGAAGGCTTCACTGAATTGCAAAAATGTTCGGCCAAAGGTTCAACCGAATGTTTTTACGAGAATTCAACAAGAACCAGTGGTTACAGCCGACGGAAGCAACGTACTGCCCAGCTGATTTTCCAGGATTCGTCTTCTGCGTTCAATGAACGGATGTTGGTGGAACAAATTATCGAAGAACCACTTCGCATCCAGCGAATTCCATCCGCGGAACGACAAGCGCAAGTTCGGGAGATGGCAGAACAGGTGGGGTTGGCACCTGAATTGCTTACGAGACACCCGTATGAAATCTCTGGCGGACAGCGACAACGCGTGGCGATTGCGCGCGCCTTGATTACAAAACCAATATTCCTCATCGCAGATGAGCCGGTTTCGTCGCTGGATGTACCAGTGCAGGCGGAAATCCTGCAGTTGCTCCGAGAGTTGCGGGACAAATGCAACCTGACAATACTTCTCGTCGGGCACAATGTGCCGATGGTGAAACGCGTCAGCGACCGCATAATCCGGATGGGGAAAGATGAAATCATTGAGAGATAATATAAATGTAATATAGCGGTGGCACCGTATTAAAGTGCTCCATCTAAGTCGGATGCCTGTTTAACGTAGGATAACCCAGGAGACGTCTATCGGAACATCATTCAAGGGGATAAGAGATATTATGAAAGACCAAAATACAACTTACGAAGTGACCGAAGAAATTCGGGCAAAAGAAAATCAACTGAAAGAATACATCCAGAAACAAGGCACTCTGGCAATTGCGTTTTCGGGTGGCGTGGACTCCACCTATTTGCTGCACGTAGCACACGAGGTGCTGGGTGACAACGTGCTCGCGGTGACGGCAAAAGCGAGTGCTTTCTCGGAGCGAGACCTTGCAGAGGCAAAAACATTCTGCGAGAAAGAAAAAATTTCGCATGAAATCGTGGAAATCGATGAACTCGCAATTCCAGGCTTTGTGGAGAATCCACCCGATCGATGTTATATTTGCAAGAAGGGAATCTTTAGCGAGCTGATGCGAATTGCGGCACTCCACGATATTCACTGTGTTGCAGAGGGCTCGAACATGTCCGACCTGGGCG
>CAVFWT010000117.1:0-5006 GCA_963626305.1 bacterium
ACTGGTGCAGATTACCTTGAAGCATTGGATCACTACATGGATAGATATTGCAACTACTGGAACAAGGACAACTTGCCAGAGTGCTGCACCCGTCCGAAGAAGACCGGAAGCGAATCGTATCTCTATGGCTGGGGACCGAACGAATTCGTTCCATCCGGCACACTGCATGATTTCGAATATCTGGAAAGATGCCCAGAAATCGATATCCCATCCCTCGTAATGAGCGGTGTAGAAGACCTGTGCTCGCCATTGGTTGCAAAGAGCATGGCAGACAGAATCCCGAACTCCAAGTGGATTCTCTGGGATGAAGCAAGACACACTACGTTCGTAGACAGACACGATGATTACTGCGTAGAGCTGATCAAGTGGATGAACGAGCACGACAAATAATCAAGAAACCCAATAACAACCTTGATAAAACCAAATAGCAAGAAGGGCGTCCGCCTCCGGGTAACCAGAGGATGGCGCTCTTCTTGTATGTGCTTGCAATATGGGTGGCAAGCCGGTAATTACCCGAACAAAACCGCATGTTTTTACAGAAAAGAATTACAATTTGTAATGTTTCTCGAAATAAAAAATGGGCGTGCTATAATGACTTTATAGCGTCAGGAAAACGCTGAATGAGTCTATATTATAGAGCTTATACCAAAGAATGGAGGCTGTATTATGCTAAAACAAGATCGGTTGGAAAGAACTATCGCCAAGATGAAAGAGAAGGACATCCCTCAGATGCTCGTCTCGGACCAGTATGCATTATATTATCTGCTGGACAAGACTTTTATCTTCGGTGAAAGAATGGGTGCTCTCTACATTAACACAGATGGAACAACACATTTTGTTATCAACAAGCTGTTCCCACAGGTAGAGGATCTCGGCGTTGAGATTACCTATTATGACGACGTAGAAGACGGCGTTGAAATTCTTTCCCAGTATGTAGACAAGACCAAGACCATGGGTATTGATAAGACTTGGCCGTCCAGATTCTTGCTGAGACTGCAGGAATTGGGAGCTGGAAGTGCTTTCGTCAACAACGCATGCGTTATCGATAAAGTAAGACAGCTGAAGGGCGAAGATGAGCATAAGCTGATGAAGGAATCCGCTCTTCTGATTGATAAGGTTATGGATAAACTGATTCCATGGGTTGTCAAGGGCCTGACCGAGAAGGAACTTAACGAGAAGTGTGCAGAGCTGTGCAGAGAAGTTGGATTCTCCGGCATGTCTTTTGATCCGATTACTGCATATGGTAAGGGTGGCGCAGATCCACACCACATCACAGATGATAGCAAGGGCAAGCACGGAGATTCTGTAGTCCTGGATATCGGTGGAATGTGGAAGGGATACGCTTCGGACATTACCAGAACTGTATTCATCGGTGAGGTTAGCGAGAGACAGAAACAGGTATACAACGTTGTTCTTGAAGCAAACAAGCGAGGTATCGCTGCCGCTAAGCCAGGTGCGAAGATGAGCGATGTTGACAAGGCTGCAAGAGATTACATCACCGAGCAGGGATTTGGTGAATACTTCACGCACAGAACCGGTCACTCCATCGGCTTGGAAGACCACGAAGTAGGCGATGTATCCCTGGCTAACGATGAAATCATCGAACCAGGTCAGTGCTTCTCGGTAGAGCCAGGTATCTATCTGTATGACGAGGGAATCGGCGTAAGAATCGAAGATATCCTGTACATTACAGAAGATGGCTGCGAAGTCCTGAACGAATATCCGAAGGATGACATTGTTGTCGTTCCAGACGGCGAATAGGACTTAGTCCGGTATTCAGGTAGCTCGACAATTCGGGTAAGTCGGGCGCATTGGATAGATTATATGCCGCGGCCCGCTGGCGGGACGCGGCTGTTTTTAGACAAAGGAGAGTTAAAATTATGGCAAAGATTACAGAAGGTTATATGCCTTTCAAAGGCTATCAGACTTACTACAGAATCGTTGGTGAGCAGAAGGACAACGGCAAGAAGCCGCTGATCTGCCTGCACGGCGGACCAGGATCCACTCACAACTATTATGAAGTTCTCGACAACGTTGCCGATGACGACGATCGTATGATCGTTATGTATGACCAGATTGGTTGCGGTAATTCTTATCTGGATGGTCACCCGGAAATGTGGACACAGGACCTGTGGCTGGACGAACTGGATGCACTGAGAGAGCACCTGGGACTCAAGGAATGCCACATCATCGGTCAGTCCTGGGGTGGCATGATGCAGATTGCATATGCAATTGAACGCGGAGCAAAGGGTGTTAACTCCTTCATCATTTCCAGCGGTCACCCAAGCAGCAGCCTTTGGGCAAAAGAAGGTATGAGAAGAATCAAGATGATGTCCGAGGAAGACCAGAAGGCAATTAACCACGCTCTGGAAACCAACGATTTTACTGGCGAAGCATACCTCAAGGCTGTTGACAACTACATGGATAGATATTGCAACTACTGGAGAGAAGACCTGCCAGAATGCTGCACCCGTCCGAAGAAGTCCGGCGGCGAAGCTTACCTCTACGGCTGGGGTCCGAACGAATTCGTTCCATCCGGTACGCTGAGAGACTTCGAGTACATCGACAGACTGCCAGAAATCAAGGTTCCATCCCTGATTATGAGCGGCATTTCTGACTTGTGTTCGCCACTGGTTGCAAAGACAATGGCAGACGGAATTCCGGATTCCAGATGGATTCTGTGGGAAGAAGCTAGACACACCACATTCGTAGACAGACACGATGATTACTGTGTAGAGCTGATTAAGTGGATGAACGAGCACGATAAGTAATACGGGATTGCTGTTCGTTTTCCAAAAGTAAATGACATAAATCGACCTGTACCGATGGGTGCAGGTCGATTTTTTTCGTGTAAAGAAGAAATGACAAGACGAAATTTGCTTCGAGGAAAATATTAGACTGTGAGACCAATTAACGTGCTGCTAGAATCAATATATAATGATTAGATAAATTTTCGAATTTAGACTTTGTTTATAAATACAAAAAATTAAGTACAAATTTGTGTACAATCAAAAACAACTGTTGCATTCACCTAAATTGAGAGTATAATACTGTTCATATTAATTAATTGCATTCTTTAAAAATATTGATATTAATCGCTGCATTTGTGGTGAAGATGGGTGTTGGTCGCGAGAACACGGTTCTTCTAGGGGTAGAAATACAGCGTTAATATATACGGTATCATGAACGAGATATCAAAGGGGTAAGAAAGAAAAGGGGTAGTAACATGAAACTGAAAGAAACGGGACTGAAGTTTGAAGACATCAAGGAAAAAGTAGACAAGTACATGATTGAAACCTATGAAAGAATGGATTTCTTGGCAGAGAGTGCGAAAGACCAATATATTTACGATGAAAAAGGGGACAAATATTTGGACTTCTACTCGGGTATTGCTGTTAACTCCGCTGGAAACTGCAACGAGAAAGTTGTTGCCGCAGTTGTTGATCAGGCGAAGACGCTGATGCAGACTTTCAACTATCCATATACCATTCCGCAGGCACTTCTCGCTGAGAAGGTGTGCACGACTATCGGCATGGATAAGATATTTTTTGAGAACTCCGGAACTGAAGCCAACGAAGCGATGATTAAGATGGCAAGAAAATACGGCATCGAACATTACGGCCCGAACAGATATCATATCGTAACGGCAAAGATGGGATTTCACGGAAGAACATTCGGTGCGATGTCGGCAACGGGACAGCCGGCAAATGGCTGCCAGGTAGGGTTTGGCCCGATGACAGGCGGATTCTCCTATGCACCATTCAATGATTTGCAGGCATTCAAGGATGCTTGCACCGAGAATACCATTGCCATCATGGTTGAACCCGTTCAGGGCGAGGGCGGTGTTCACCCTGCTACCATGGAATTCATGAAGGGGCTCCGTGAATTCTGCGATGAGAAGAACATGCTTCTCTTGATTGACGAGGTTCAAACGGGATGGTGCAGAACCGGTGAAGTTATGAGCTTCATGCACTATGGCATTAAACCGGACATCGTATCGATGGCAAAAGCACTGGGTGGCGGAATGCCAATTGGTGCAATCTGCGCAACAGAGGAAGTGGCAAAAGCATTTACACCGGGATCGCACGGTGCGACTTTCGGTGGACATCCGGTATCCTGTGCAGCAGCACTTGCAGAGATTAATGAGCTGCTAGACAGACATCTGGCAGAAAATGCCAAGGAAGTCGGCGATTATTTCCTCAAGAAGCTGGCAACACTGCCACACGTCAAAGAGATTCGCGGACAGGGACTCTTGGATGGCGTTGAATTCGATGACACCATATTCGGAGAAGATGTGAAGCATGGGTGCCTGGATCGACACTTACTCCTGACCTCGATTGGTGACCATACCATTCGTATGATTCCACCACTGATTATTACAAAAGCAGATTGCGATCGCGCGGTTTCGATTATCAAAGATACTGTCGAGGAGTTGTCGGTGGAAAGCCTCTCGGCGTAGCAGACTGGATTGCCAATAATAATAGTTAGAAACCTGATAAGGTTGCGACTTGACCTACCCAGCGGGCGTAGTCGTGGCGATGGCACCTGGTACCGACACCGATTATGTGTGCCGTTTTTTCGGCCCGGCTATTGGCATTCCGGAGGATCCCGTCACCGGGAGCATTGAGATGTGCATGATTCCCTTCTGGCGGAAACGGCTGGGCAAGGATGAACTGACTGACCGGCAGCTGTCACCGCGCGGTGGTATAAAATATCTTCGCTACAAAGGCGACCGGGTGCAGATCGGCGGCAGAGTTGATATGTATCTCATAGGTGAGATTTTGGATAAAACGGAGGTGGCTCAGCGGTTTGCCTGTTCCGTGCACCTGTGCCGGCGGATATTCTCTACGGAAAGCCGTTCTATATCAGCAGCAAAGCGCGGGAACTGGGCGCGAGCGGGAACCTGACAACCTGACTGGGCAGGAGATTGCGGCATTGTTTTCATAAAAAGACGGTATCGGGCAAACGCCCGATACCGTCTTTTTCGTTAATGCAGCTCCTCCGCG
>CAVFWT010000118.1:0-4841 GCA_963626305.1 bacterium
GCCAATTTCCGTATACTCGGGAGCAATCCAGAAGAGTTATGAACTGGCAAAAGAAGGAAAGAAATTCTCATACAAGAATACCGGACATGATTCGCAAGGAACGAAGTATTACGGTGATTACCTCACGGCCTCTTCCGTTATTGTCGATGAAAGAATGACATTCAACGGTGAGTCATGGCCACAGAACTCTACAAATTCTTACAGCGGTGCTGTAACCATGAGAAAAGCGTTACAGCAATCCATCAACGTTTGCGCTGTAAAACTTGAACTTCAGCTTGGTGCAGAATATTGCGCAGACCTGGTAGAAAAGTTCGGAATCACCACCCTCGTTCGTGACGGAGATACCAATGACTTGAATCCAGCAGCTCTGGCACTGGGCGGTCTGACTAATGGTGTTATTCCGCTAGAGATGGCACAAGCATATGCAACATTCCCGAACGGTGGTGTTCGTCAATCCTCGATTGCGTACACGAAAGTTACCGACCGAAATGGTAAAGTCTTGCTGGAAAGCAAGTCGGAATCCACTAAGGTCCTCGATGAAGGCGTCGCGTTCATCATGACAGATATGCTGAAGTCGGTTGTAAGCCAAGGTATTGGTTCCCCTGCTTCAATTAGTGGCGTTCAGTCTGGTGGTAAAACCGGAACCACATCGTCTGAATACGACATTTGGTTCGACGGATTCACTCCGTCCTATGCGGCTTCACTGTGGATTGGAAATGATGTTAACATGCAGCTTACATCCATGTCTGGACCAGCGGCTTCCCTCTGGGGTAAAATTATGAACCAGATTCCGAAAGCGAAATCCGGTCATTATAAATCAAAGCCAAGCAACGTTACCTATGTAAGTGGTGAATATTACACCAAGGGTACGGAGTCCGGACGTTCTACTTACTATTCAGAACTGGCCGCTAAGAGAAAAGCTGCGGCTGCTGCAAAAAAGAAAGCGGCTGCTGCAAAAAAGAAAGCAGCAAGCGAGTCTAGCAGCTCAGATAGTTCAAAGAGCTCGAGTGGTTCAGGCAGCAAGAAGAGTAGCAATTAAGAAGTTGCGCTAATTCGCAACCAGCACACTTGCATTCATTGACAATTCGTCCAAAATATTTAAACATAAGAAAACCACTTGGAGATTATGAATATCGTCCAAGTGGTTTTTTCATGGTGAAATTGCTTTATAAGGAAATTATCAAAGCAACTTATAATCAAGAATAAATTTCTCTTTATTTCAAACGATTTGTTCGACGCCAAATGCCCATACTTTCAGCGGATTGAATCAGTTCTTCTCGGAAATCAGGATGAGCAATACTAATCAGTAGCTCTGCCCTCTCCCATGTGGATCGTCCTGCTAGATTCACAATGCCATACTCGGTTGCAATCTGATACGCCTGGCTTCGTGGATCCGTTACGATATCTCCACCTGTAAATGTCGCGTGAATGTTCGAATGACGAACCCCTTTCTTATCTACGCGTGAAGATGCTAATGTAATGTAACTAGTTCCGGTTGGATTGTCATAAGCTCCTGTTAAGAAATCAAGCTGTCCACCCGTTCCACTGATGTGTCTAGTACCAGCGGATTCAGAACTGATTTGTCCATATAGATCGACACCGATACAGCTGTTGATAGAAGTGAATTTATCGAGACTGCGAATGACATCGACACTGTTTACGTAATCCATTGGACAAATCATCACTTCTGGATTCTCAGCCGTCCAGTTAACCAATTCCTTTGTTCCAAAGACTAGACCGCCGACTGATTTGCCTTTCATCTCTCCGCTCTTGTTACGGTTTGTAATTTTACCCGCTTTGTACATATCGTAATTTGCATTAACAATCAGTTCGGAATGAATGCCCAGATCTTTTAAATCCGATTCTGCAATTTTCTTTCCAATCAGATCTGGCATTCCACCAACACCCAATTGGATACATGCACCATTCTCCATTCGGCTGACAATAGAATTCGCAATGATTTCATCCACTTCACTTGCTGTCGATGATGGAATTTCAATGAGATCTGGATGTTCACCTTCCACGATATAATCAACATCAGAAATATGAATTTGATTTTCGTTTCCAAATAGTCTTGGAAGTTTTTCATTAATTTCCAGGATAATGACATCTGCAACATCTAGCACCGCTTTCGCATCAGCGTTATTGACGGAGAAATTGAAATATCCTTTCTCATCCATCGGTGTTACCGCCATCATTGCTACGTTAACATCGAGGAAACGGCGATAATAACCTGGCAAATTGCGGAACATCATTGGAATAAAGAAGCATTTGCCTTGATCGCAAAGTTGACGCTCATATTTCAGCATGTGCCAAGAATGATAGACGAAATGCTCTTGCAAGGGATCCACATCTACAATTTGGAGTGGTCCTTGCATCAAAAGACTTCGTACTTTGACATCTTCTAGTTCATCTTTGCGCTTTGCAAGTGCCTCGTCGAGAAGCTTTGGATAAGCATGAAGACAGCCATAATCCACCCAGTCACCACTTTTAATAACCTTCACAGCCTCTTCTGGCGTTGTCAATTTTTCTTGGTATTCTTTCGTATAATCGCTCAAATTCTCCTCCTTTTTCACTTTGCTTATGCGTTATAAATTATCTTTAGTATATTTTCCGTGATATCTATATGAAATCACGTTCTAATCTTTTTCAATTGATTTGTGATACAATTAAATCGTTTTAATTGTATCACAAATCAATGTTTTAAACAATGTATTGTATTCCATCATTTAAAAACACAATATTTTATGTTATTATTACATAAGCTTTGCAAAAAAATAGATTCAAAGAATCAAAACAAAGGAGTATGAATGAAGACAATCACTTTAGATATGTATCAAACACTTGCGGTTGCGGTAGCCGTCCTCTATGTCGGTTCTTTTCTCAAGAAAAGGATTGCGTTTCTTGAGAAATTCTGCATCCCTTCCCCTGTGGTTGGCGGCTTACTTTTCGCCATTCTTTCGTGCGCACTGTACCTGTCGGGTATTGTTGAATTACAATTTGACGAAACGCTTAAGACCGTGTGTATGGTGATGTTTTTCACTTCGGTTGGTTTCCAGGCCAACCTCAAAGTCCTCAAGAGTGGTGGCGTCAGCTTGCTGATTTTTCTTGCATGCGTTACCTTCCTGATTGTTTGTCAGAATATTCTGGCGATTGGACTTTCCAAAATTCTTGACGTTAGCCCACTGGTGGGCCTTTGCACCGGATCGATTCCAATGGTCGGTGGACACGGAACAGCCGGCGCCTTTGGCGTCGTTTTGGAAGATTTGGGGTTAAACGGAGCGGTTACCCTTTCCACCGCTGCGGCTACATTTGGCTTGATTGCCGGATCGCTAATCGGGGGACCAATTGGTCGCAGACTAATTATCAAGAATAACTTGCTGGACACCGTTGTGGAGGAAGAAGACGACACATATTTGATGGAGGAAGCCGAGAAGCATCATCGTGCAATTAGTATGTATGCCCCTGCGACCTATCAACTGGCAATTGCAATGGGACTCGGCACAATCGCATCCCTTCTCCTGTCCAAAACAGGAATGACATTCCCGATTTACATCGGTGCAATGATTGTCGCTGCTATCATGCGCAATATCAGTGAATTTACGGGGAAGTTCACGATTCACATGGGTGAAATCAATGACCTTGGAGGCATTTGCCTTTCCCTATTCCTAGGAATCGCGATGATTACGCTCCAGCTCTGGCAACTGGCAAGTCTAGCACTACCACTGATTATCTTGCTTCTGGGACAACTTGTATTTATGATTTTCTACGCATATTTTGTTGTTTACAATGTGATGGGTCGAAACTATGATGCTGCCGTACTAGCGGCTGGAACTTGCGGTTTCGGTATGGGCGCGACTCCAAATGCGATGGCAAATATGCAAGCACTTACAGCAAAATTTGCACCATCGGTCAAAGCTTACATTCTTGTTCCGATTGTCGGAAGTATGTTTGCAGATTTTATTAACAGTTTGGTAATCACCTACTTCATTAACATGGTATAATGGTACGAATGAGAAAGGACTATGATCAAGGCGATGAAAAAGAAACATCATTTCCACGTTCGAAATAACGAACATCTTGCGATTCCAGAAATTATGTCTGACAAAGATACCGAGAAAAACATCGAAATAGATGACGTATCCGACCACGAATTCATTATTGAGAATGTTGCGCTCCCAGAATATCACCCGAGAAAACATCATAAGAAACATCACAAATAGTTTTTCGTTTCCTACAAGGTTACGTGCACTATCATATAGCCTTTACATTACAATCAATGGTAGTTGAATTATTACCTCAAGACGAATCCGATTTGAAGATTTTTAAGATAAAAATAAATGCAAAAAAAAGACGAAATAGGCTTACGCCTATTTCGTCTTTTTGCTTTTGATTTTCGACCATCCAGAATAGTACTTGGTTCCTTTTATAGTCTTATACGTCCGGATTCGAATATAGTATTTTTTCTTTCGAGACAGTTTCTTTACGGATTTTGAAGAAGTGTTATTCTTTCCAATCGTAACGGTTTTGTTACCTTTTGAAAACCTGGAAGATGTACTGTACTGAATCTGGTAACCCGTAGTCTGTACTTTCTGTTTATTCCATGACACTTTGAAGCCTTTGCGGATTGCTGTAACTTTCTTTATTGACGTTCCCTTCGGGTTAATCTGATACGTCGCTTGATTGGAACCTTTTCGATTTCCCGTTAACGTCACTATGACACGATAAGATCCCACATTCTTGCACCCTGAAGAATACGTGAGGGAATAATCGGAAGAATTCAGCGTCTTCTCACCTGCTTTTATCGTTACCGAAGGCTTCTTCACCTTGCCATCGTATGT
>CAVFWT010000119.1:0-4754 GCA_963626305.1 bacterium
TAGAATTCGTAGAATTCGACATCTTGATCCGGATTCGTGCAAGGAAGACTTCTTGCCATCCGTACGTTTTCTCGGACTTGTACCGGTCCAGCGGTCATGATTTTATACATAATTTTCTCCTTATCTTCACGTAGTTATTCGCGGTTACATTTGTGAAGCAATTCTTTACCGCTCGTTGTTTGGGACAAAGCGGCGGAGCTGCTCGATGATGAGCAGCACTATAATACCGGCAACGCCTACTTGAAGCACGTTTCCCAGGTGTATCAAGCCACCGCTTCCTACCAGCGGCAGGCGGATGTTAATCAGCCACGTCGCGAGGAAGGTCAGCGCGATGAATAGCGCATTAATTACTAGGTGATAAGTTCCACTTCTCTCAACAGTTCTCATAGTCATTCTCCCTTGATGTCATCTTGATAAAGCCTAATTATGTTAATAAGGATACTCGCAAACTAACCACTTTGAAATACACAAAAACAAATGTTTTCGCCAGTACAACCATGCCCAAAACCGTCATTTTTCGCAACTGTACATGTTCATTTCGCCCCAAATAGAACCATTCTGTTAGACGTTTCTTTCATTGTCCGATTCACTGTCTGATTTGCTGTCTGTTTTGAAATGAAAGAATACCGGATAACAAGAGAAATAAAACAAGCACCGCATAATCGGAAACTTCCGACTGGCAGTGCTTGTTTTTAGAGGTATACATGCTTTCTAATTCATTGCGATGCTTTTCGCACCATATTACTTTCCCGAACACTGTGGAAGGTTCGCTTCTTCGAGAATGTCCGGAACCATTTTCTTCGTAAGATCGATGAACGCCTTGGCGGATACGGACAACGTTTGTTCTGAGAGATATCCAATGCCAAGCGTTCGAATGGTGCAAGGCTTCACTGGAATGACTTTCAATTTCGAACGGTTGCTTAACACGAACATGCTCGGAAGCAGACTGATGCCGAGACCTT
Source organism: bacterium (assembly GCA_963626305.1). Taxonomy (GTDB): domain Bacteria; phylum Bacillota; class Clostridia; order Peptostreptococcales; family Anaerovoracaceae; genus Mogibacterium_A. The sequence goes on from CAVFWT010000119.1 coordinate 963, forward strand.
TTTCGACCATGGACAGAATCGTGTGATCGTCGTGGCAGATGAAACTTGTCATTGGTTCGACGGAAGTCTGCGTCAGAAATGTGGACACGTCGTCATCGACACCTTTTTCTGAGGCGATGAATGGATAATCTGCGAATGCTTCGGCAGGAAATCCGTCTTCGTATTCGGGTGGCAGATTTTGATCCAATGGGATGACTGCACACAATGGATCTCGTGCGAGTGAGAAGAATTTGAAGTTCTGATCTCGCTGCCAACTGAGGAACCCGAAATCGATACTTCCCTCATAGAGCCATCGCTCAATATCGTGGAGGCCACCCTCGCGGATGCGCAAGTTAATGTTCGGGTAGAGTTGCTGGTATTTGTTAATGATGGGTGGGAGCCATTCAGAAGCGATGCTGCAATAGGTACCGATGCAAATGGCACCGCGACTCAGTCCAAGAATGGAGTCCAGCACATCGTCCATTCGGTTATAGTGGGAAACCACCATTTGAATATAAGGGAGAAGACGCTCTGCGTCTGTTGTGAGTTCCACGCCGTGCTTCGTGCGGCGGATGAGGTTGATGCCCATCTCCGCTTCCAGCTTGCTAATTGCATGTGAGACGCCAGATTGTGTGTATCCCATGCGCTCGGCACTGGCGGTGAGGTTGTGCGTATTTGCTACGTCACACAGAAGAGCAAGTTTCTTTGTATCCAAATAATTTCCTCCTTGTAAGGTTCACAAAGTGCGTGAAATCAACGAAATCAGGCACATTTATATTGTAACGTGAAATGCAATAATTGTATCATTGAAAAAACATATTTTGACAAAGTTCTAACATAGTTTTAATTGATACAGCGAAAATAGACGCTTCTAACCCTTGCAAATGCACTGTTATGCGAACTGTTCATGTTAGAAATTAGACAATGTCGCTTCCGTTTGCTCTGACAGGAAAATATAATGCAAGTACAGTCAGCGTGGAAATCACGCAAGGCGTTTCGGTATATGAGTTGGATTCCAAAAGCATATGTCACTGGAACGCAATCACGAGTAAAAAGGAGGAATCAAGATGTCTATTACTCAAGAAACATTGCAGAAACATCTCAAAGATCCTGCAATCTTCTGCTGCAGAAGAGAGAAAGGTCTCGTAATCAGCGCAGCAGATTTGGAAGATCCAGGTCTGTTTGATGACATGGAGGAATCGGGACTGCTTACATTGACTCCAGATAGCCTTCGCATTGAGCAGGTTGTTGGATGCACTCTGATTAAGGATGTTGATGCATTGACCCCAATCACAAAGGACGTGCTCGATCACGTAAATGAAGTTGAAGGTGATGCAGAGGAAGCTAAGGCTGAAGAGGAGGAAGCTCCAGTAGCTGCTCCAGTTGCACAGCCAAGCACAGGAGGAAATGGAATGATTCATATCGAAATTGGTAAAGCTGAGAAATTCGATGGTCTGAAACTGGATGTTCCTGTATTCGCAGGTGGAGCTCCAGCACCGGCAGCTGCTGCTCCTGCAGATGAGAAGACTGGCGAGAAGACCGTCATTAGAAGCCTGATTAAGAAACACATCAAGATTAGCGACGTTAAGCTTGGTACAGAGACATCCATCAAGGATGGCGTTATCACGATTGATAAGGATATTGTTAAGAAGGCTGTTGGTGAAGATGTACTGTGCAAGAGCCTGGAACTGGAAGTTATTCACCCAGATGAAAGACACATCTATACAGAGACCATCATGGACGTTTGCCCAATTGCTACAAAGGTTGAAGGTGAACTTGGTGAAGGTGTCACAAAGGTTGCAGATGGCGTTGTATTCATGCTGACCGGCGTTGACGAAGATGGCGTACAGGTTCACGAATTCGGTTCTTCCGAAGGATACCTGGACGAGAAGATGTATTTCGGACACCCAGGTTGTGCAGATGAGAACGATATCATCATCCGCTGCCACGCTGTAATTCAGAGACTGTCCGGAATGACCAGACCAGGACCTTTCGCAGCTCATAAGTGCCAGGACTACATCGTACAGGCAATCCGTAACGAGCTCAAGAATTACGATGGCGAAGTTGTTCGCGAAGAGCTTTGCGAAGATGTTAGAAGAGTAGGAAACCCAAGAGTTGCTCTCGTTAAGGAAATCATGGGTCAGGGTGCAATGCACGATAACGTACTTTGCCCAGAAGAACCATGCGGCATCAAGGGTGGTCAGAAGAACGTAGATTGCGGTAACGTTCCAATCCTGCTGACACCGAACCAGGTAAGAGACGGATCTATTCACGCTCTGACTTGCATCGGACCGGCTACGAAGGAAATGACTCGCCACTACATCAGAGAGCCGCTGGTAGAAGGACTTGCTGCAGATGATGAACTCGACCTGATCGGTGTAATCTGCGTTGGTTCTCCTCAGGTTAACGATGAGAAGTTGTGGGTATCCGAGAGACTGGGATCGCTGATGGAAAGCATGAACCTCGATGGTGTTATCATCACTACCGAAGGTTTCGGAAACAACCACATCGACTTCATCCAGCACATCGGACAGGCTGGTAAGAGAGGAATTCCGGTAGTAGGCGTTTCCTTCTGTGCATACCAGGGTCAGTTGGTAGTTGGTAACGAATACGCAGATGCCATGGTTGAAGAGAACATGGATAAGGGCGGATTCGAGAACGACATCGCTGGAACATCTTGCGTAACTCCGGAAGTTGCAGCTCGTGCAATCCAAATGCTCAAGAATAAGATGGCTGGCGTTGCAATCAAACCTGCTGAGAAGAAGTGGAATAACGATGTTATCAACGCAAATAACAAGCTTCTGGGATTGCCAGAAACAAAACTGGTAGAAAGCGGTACAATGCACTAATGGATTATATCGTCAATCCCGTTAAAATGGGTGGGCTCGTCAAAAGTGTGTCGGATGGCATGGTCAAACTCCATCTCCACGGACGTCTCGGAGTATTCATTGTACCCGAGAGCATGATCATCGATAATATCCCAATTGAACCTGGTCACGATCTGGAATTCTATTTCAGCTACATCCAGGTAGTAGAAAATCCATATGACTATGATGATTCAGACATGACACCCGACCACGAGCCTGAACCATGCCTTGTCGGAGGCAAAATAATAGAAGTAAACGACACGGCAATCAGTGTGTCCATCATGAATAATCGAGGAACCATCAATGTTCCGAGACGATGGGCATTCACACCGATCCCGATGCAAGTAGGACAGGATGTAGAATTCTATCTGAGTTGCATGAAAATTATCGGAAAAAAAGATATTCCTATTGAATCAATTTAGGAGGTAAAACAATGAAATTAACAGTCAAAGAGGGTATGCAGTCCGAAATCTTCGTACCTCTAACACCTAAGCCTGTATTCACCGAGTTGAAGAAGCCACTGAGCGAATGCAAGGTTGCTTTCATCACCGCTGGTGGTATCCACAAGAAGGATCAGACTCCTTTCAATACATCTGGAGATTTCACTTATCGTACAATCCCATTCGACACTCCATCTGATCAGCTGATGGTAACTCATGGTGGATTCGATAACTCGGATATCAACAAGGACGTTAACGCAATGTTCCCAATCGATCGTCTGCACGAACTCGTTGAGGAAGGTTTCATCGGTTCTCTGCCAGAAGAAACATACACCTTCATGGGCGGCGGCGGAAACGTTGAGAAGTTCAGAGGCGAGACTGGTCCAGAAATCGCTCGTAAGCTGAAGGCTCAGGGCGTAGACATCGTACTTTGCACTGGCGGATGCGGAACATGCCACCGTTCGGCTACAATCGTAACCAGATGCTGCGAAGAAGCTGGAATGAGC
>CAVFWT010000120.1:0-4746 GCA_963626305.1 bacterium
AGTATATTGATGTTGCGTATGATTTTGTAACGATTCTTCGTCAATACCTGGCTGGCGTGGCGTTCATTCTTTTCGGCCGTGAGCTGAAGCTGAATAACGAGCAGAGCGTACTAGGCGCGTTCTGCTACGCATTCTCTGGATGGGCGATTTTCGCAACGTTGACACAAGGTACTTTTACCAACGCGCTGATTCTATTCCCAATCCTGATTATGGGAACAGAACGAATCCTAAATGGAAAATCACCGGTTGTATTTGTTGTTGCGGAAGTACTGTTCCTCTCGTCGACCATTATTTGGGCGTATGCGGCAGGCATCTTTTCAATCTTGTATTTCCTGATGCGCTATCCATACTACTACGGGAAAAATGGAATTGCGACCGCTCACATGCGGGAGGCGGATACGCACACAAATACTCACAGTCAAGCAATCAAAACATTCGGCCGTCATTTTGGCGGATTCGTGCTAGATGGAATCATCGGATTGATGATATCGGCAATTTATGTGATATCCATCTTGTATTCGACCACATCGGCAGTTACGAATTCCGAATATGATTCCGACATCGGGATTTTCTATTCCCTGAGAACGTACTTCCTGATGCCAACTTCTTTAGTGTCCATTACGGAAGCACATGAATCGTACAGCTTGATTTTCGCATCGATTCTCGTGGCAATTCTGTTCCCGTTGATTATTCGAAATGCGTTCCGAAAGAAGAGTACACCGGCAATCATGACGATTTTCTGCTTGGTAATTGGGCTGTTCCCAATTACTGGTAAAATCATGAACGGCATGAGCTACAGTGTCGGCCGCTGGTACTTTATCGTGACGTTCTTCCTCGTGTGGGCAGCGATGGAATGCTTGGATCACCAGATTTTGAGTAACCGAAAGCAGATGTTCCTTCTGTTCGGTTGGTGGTTTTTCCTGTGCGTATGGCTCGTTGCGATATGCATGGTCATCCTTCGATTAATTGCGCATAACGTGGCGTGGGAGACGCTCGTCAGCTTGTGCATGATGTTCGCACTTCTTTGTGCACTCTTTATACGAGAAGTAGGTGTTGCGAAGGGGACTGGAAATTCCAAAATAGTGCGGCTTTGGAATGCTTTTTTCAACACGATTCGCGGAATCGACGTGTCGAAAGTATCCCGGAGAGCACAGCGCGGAATGAGTGTAATCATCATTGTGCTGATGGTTACAAATCTCGGTTTGGATTCTTGGATTCTCTTGACAGGAATTAACCGAATCAACCAATATCTTGGTAAAGGGGAAGCTTCGAAAACCTATTCGGAATACGTACAGCGTGTTACGCCGGAGATCCAGTCGGAAGATACTTCTTTTTACCGAACGGATCAGTTGGATGATGGGTTCGTCAAATCCAATGCGAATCTGGTGTTTGGCGCAAGATCTATCTACGAATATTTCTCCACGCTGAGTAGCGATTGGCTGTATTTCAACAAGGTGATGGGAAATAATGCGGGATACAACCGCCGAATGGTAACGCTGTCCAATGACAACCGTTCGGGACTCGACTATTTGCTTGGCGTGAAATATTTCTTGCGAGATGCTAATTACAAGAAGAACGAGAAGCTAGGATATGTGCCGTACGGATTTGAGTACTGGAAGACAATCGATGGAGTAGAAGTCTATCGCAATAAGCACTCGATTGGCATCGGAACGGGGTATTCCCAGTACATTACGAAATCGGAGCTGATGAAATACAGCGCACTCGAACGTGAACAGATTATGCTTCAGGCGGTTGTTGTGGATGATGACGATGCGAAGAACTTGACGGGCGTGAAGCATGCGACGGCGACTGATCTTAAGACCGATGTACAGTCTTTGACATGTAGCATCACGTCGACTCACAACGTGACAATCGATGGTGTGGACGGTGGCGATATGGTCGTTGCAGAGGGCGAGAATACGGACAACTTGGATCCGGATTCCAATGAGTTCACGATTCACGTATCAGAGAAACTTAAGAATGTGCAAATTGTCGTTTCGTTCCAAGGAATGGACCGTGAGAAGTACACTTGGGATCAGAACCTCGCGATGCGTGGCGAGACAGTCGAGGGACAGAACTATAGCAAGTTCAAAGAATACTTGATCCGTCAGGATTTTAGCGGTGGTACGAGCTTCGTTGTTACAGCGAGCAAGGGCGACCGTTCGAAGACTGCGGCATGTTACAAGGACGGTGATACCGGGCTGAATGATGTTGCGGATTACAATATGAATCTGGGATATTACGACAGCTTCAGCGGCGATATCAAGATTCACCTGAACAACGCGGGACACTACACCTATGATTCCATCAAGGTCTATGCGATTCCGACGACCATCTATGATGAGAATGCGACGAAGCTTGATGACAGTAAGTTCAATCTGGCCTCGTTTGATAACGATACGGTAAAAGGTACCGTGAATAACGACAGCGATACCATTATGTATTTCTCTATTTTGAACAATGCTGGCTGGCACGTATATGTGGATGGAGAAGAAGCGGATAAAATTAAGAACGTGAATCTGGCGTTTACCGGCGTTAAAGTCAGCAAAGGGAAGCATAAGATAACACTGGAATACGATTATCCAGGACTAAAATCGGGCCTTATTGTAACCGGACTTGGAATTGCTTCTTTGGTTGCAGTTGTACTTCGACGCCGCAAATTGAATCCGGAAACAATTGAATAATAAAGCGAGAAATTCTTAGAAAAGACGGCACTGCGAGAGGCGGCGCCGTCTTTTGTTTCACGATTCTAAAAAGTTTGTGACGACACTGCGAATCTTATGGACTTACCTTGAAAAAAAGCCCTAAAAAAGCTATAATTAAATGAATTTTTGTGTGTATTAATAGGTAGAGGGACAGCATGATAGAATTCTTCCAAAATGTATTTGTCGGTTTTCAAATTACAGACCTCCTAGATATCGTTATTGTGGCGTATCTAATATATAAAGTGCTTGGATTTATTCAGGAGACCCGCGCGCAGCAATTGGTGCGAGGCCTGGTTTTTCTTATCGTAGTTTTCTTCCTCTCCGATTTATTTAATTTGCATCTGCTGAATTGGCTTCTCCGAAGTTTTGTCACGGTCGGACTCTTTGCACTGATTGTATTGTTTCAGCCAGAACTGCGCCGTGGACTAGAACAGTTGGGTCGGAGAAATTTGGTTTCGGATCAGTTCAAGAGTCTGGACAAAGAACGTTCCGTCAAAATTGTGGATGAAATTGTTGCAGCTGTTGATGATTTCTCGGCAACGAGAACCGGTGCTTTGATGGTCTTCGAACGAGAGACGATGCTGACAGATATTATTGAGTCGGGTGCTATTGTCGATGCTCGGATTTCGACGAGATTGCTGGGCAACCTATTCTACGAAGGGTCGCCACTTCACGATGGCGCAGTCATCATTCGAGGCGATCGAATTTACGCAGCGAGCTGCGTGCTTCCGCTGACCGAGAAGAAAAACATCGGGCGAAACCTTGGTACGAGACACCGTGCAGCACTGGGCGTCAGCGAAGTATCGGATGCACTCGTAATCGTCGTTTCCGAAGAAACCGGCGTAATTTCCATCGCCGAGAACGGAACATTCCGCCGCTTTATGGATTTGAAATCAGTGGAGAAAATTCTCCTTGGTCTATACATGCCACATGAAGAAACTTTTATGGAACGAATGAAGGGAACCTTTACAAAACGCAGAAAGGAGTCCAAGCGCGATGATGAATAATCGAAAAATGAACATCGTTTTATCGCTCGTTGTCGCTTTCTGTGCATGGCTCTACGTAATTTACAACGTGGATCCATCGACGACTCGGACGTATTCGGATGTCCCGGTTACTTTTACCAATGAGGATAGCTTAGCAGCGGATGGCCTTGCACTGAAGTCCGTAAGCAAGAGTACGGTGCAAGTGGTTTTGACCGGCAAAAGAAGCACGCTGAACCAGATTAAGGACAGCGACCTCAAAGCGGTTGTGAATCTTTCGGGCGTTGGTAAAGGAGAGAACACGGTCAAACTCAAGATTCGTAAGCCGTCAGATGTCTCCGTGGATTCCCAGAGTGATACGAAGGTGACGGTCAACGTCGAGAAAGCGGAACAGGCGCAAGTTCCGATGCGTGTGACGTACACCGAGGATGCTTCAGACGATAGTGAACCGCTCTCTGTGGAAGGGACTGAGGAAACTTTCACCGTAATTGGTGCAAAGAGCCTGGTGAATCGTGTGAAGTACGTAAAAGCATCGGTGGATGAATCCAAACTTTCCGAGGAAGCGCACACATACAACGTGTCGCTGACTGCGGTGGATTACAAAGGCGATGCGATTTCTCACGTTCGTGTGAATCCGAGCAAGACGTCCGTGACCGTTATCAAAGGCACGACGAAGCGTGTTCCTTTGAACGTAATGGTGACGAATTCGTCCGATGATCAGTATAAACGAACTTATGAAGTAGCATCGAAGGTAACCATCAAGGGAACCGCCGAGGCAGTCAAAAAAGTATCGTCCATTCGAACTCAGACGATTGATTTGAGCGATGTGAACAGCTCTGGCCGAATCGCTGTAGAGTGCATATTGCCAGATGGCGTTGTGCTCGCGAACGATTCACAAGACTTATTGATGACCGTCAACGTCGCGAAGTATAAGACGAAGACCGTTTCGTTCAAAACGAAAGATATTTCGGTGAAGAACCTAAATAGCAAATATAGCCTGTCCTTCGATGATTCAACGGTAAAAATACGTGTGACAGATACCGCAAGCAACTTGAAGG
>CAVFWT010000121.1:0-4744 GCA_963626305.1 bacterium
TCTGTTGCCGCTTCTGCCGGCGGAAAACATTCCGCTTCCACATCTGCAATTGCACTGACATCATCCATCATCGCATGTCTAATTATCATTACTTACAAATCTCCTTGTATTATTTGCTCGATTTCAAATATATTTTCGGCTTTCGGCTACATTATTATCCGACGATTGAGAGCAAATGTCAAAAAGCCGGATGCTTCCGCATCCGGCTTCGCAAATTCGTTTCTTTGAATTAGTTGCCAGCAACCTGAGCAGCTACTTCTGCAGCGAAATCGTCTTCCTTCTTCTCGATTCCTTCGCCTACTTCGTAGCGTACCATGGAAACAACTTCCATGCTCTTGCCAAGTTCCTTAGCCGCATTCTCAACATACTGCTGTACAGAGAAATCGCTGTTCTTTACGAATGGCTGATCCAAGAGGCATACTTCTTTGAGTTCCTTCTTGATCTTTCCAGCAACGATTCTCTCAACCATTTCCGGCTTCTTTCCTTCATTCAGAACAGCCTCAGTCAGAATCTTCTTCTCGCTCTCGAGGTATTCTGGGTCAACACCGGCTTCGTTCACGAACTTTGGATTCATGGAAGCAACCTGCATTGCAACGTCCTTACCTACAGCAGCGATTTCTTCTGCAGTAGCATCCGTCTTGATACCAACGATTACGCCGATTCGACCACCACCGTGAGTGTAACCAGTGTATACAACACCTTCTTCTTCTACCTTAGCGAATCTTCTGATGCTCAGGTTCTCGCCAATCTTAGCAACCTTTGCAGTCAGAGTTTCCTGTACAGTTCCATCAGTGAAAGGTTCTGCCATGAACTGCTCCATTGGCATGTTACCCTTTGCGAGAACTTCGTCTGCCAGGTTCTCAACGAATTCAACGAACTCTTCATTCTTTGCAACGAAGTCCGTCTCAGAATTTACTTCTACGATTGCAGCAGTCTTATTTCCTTCGCCAAAAGCAACACGAACAAGACCTTCTGCAGCGATTCTGCCAGCCTTCTTCTGAGCCTTCATGATACCGTTCTCTCTCAGATAATCGATAGCCTTTTCGATATCACCATCGGTCTGAACGAGAGCTTTCTTGCAGTCCATCATGCCAGCGCCAGAGCGCTCACGCAGTTCTTTTACGAGTGCAGCTGTTACAGCCATATCCTTATCCTCCTATTGTCATAATGATAAAATGCGGCTTCCCCGGAATCCTCTGAAGAAGCCGCTTCAAATTCTACGCGGGTGAATTATTCTTCGTCTGCAGTTTCCTCAGCAGTCTCTTCTGCCTCCTCTGCAACACCTTCGTCAAAGCTTTCGCCCTGCTTTGCTTCGATGATAGCATCTGCCATTACCGATGTGATCAGCTTAACGGCTCTGATTGCGTCATCATTTGCCGGGATGATGTAATCAACATCATCTGGATCGCAGTTCGTATCAACGATACCAACTACTGGAATTCCCAGGATACGAGCTTCCTTCACTGCGATTTTTTCCTTCTTCGGATCAACAACGAAGATTGCGCCAGGCATTCCCTTCATATCCTTGATGCCGCCCAGGAACTTCTCCAGCTTCTCAGCTTCGTTTCTAATCTTCAGGATTTCCTTCTTAGCGTACTTATTGATTGTGCCATCTTCTTCCATCTCTTTGATCTCGTTGAGACGTTCGATTCTCTTGCTGATGGTCTTATAGTTGGTCAGCATACCGCCGAGCCATCTTTCGTTAACGAAATACATTCCGCAACGATTTGCTTCATCCTTGATTGCAGTCTGAGCCTGCTTCTTTGTACCAACAAAGAGTACTGGCTTTCCAGTTGCACCAACTTCTCTCATGAAGTCATATGCATCGTCAATCATCTTGATTGTCTTCTGCAGGTCAATGATGTAAATACCATTTCTTTCTGTGAAGATGTAAGGAGCCATCTTAGGGTTCCATCTTCTGGTCTGGTGTCCGAAGTGAACACCGGCTTCAAGTAACTGTTTCATCGAAACTACTGACATTGATATACCTCCGGTTCGTTTCTTCCATCGCGCACTCAAGCCTTCAACCCGCCAAATTCATTGGCTCGGGCACCGTAGCTGCTACGCAATGTGTAAAATATAAAATACAGCGGCAACGCCGCATGGCACAAACGTGCTTGTATATTATATTGTAATGCACCCTTGATTGCAAGGTTTTTTTCAATTATAATGGCAGTGTTGTTTTTGAGGGAGAATCGCCTGCCTCTGCACTACGATTTTACTTTTATCATAATTATTAATGAAGGAGATCTCAAATGGAGAAGTTTTTCAAGCTCAAAGAGCACGGAACTGACGTCCGCACTGAGGTGGTAGCCGGTGTTACCACATTCCTGTCCATGGTATATATCCTGGCAGTTAACCCGAACATTCTTTCGGCTGCCGGCATGGACTCCTCAGCGATATTCACCGCGACAGCAGTTTCTGCATTCTTTGGTACGTTATTCATGGCATTCTTTGCTAACTATCCGGTTGCACTGGCTTCCGGCATGGGATTGAACGCATACTTTGCATACTCTGTCTGCATTCCAATGGCCGAGGCCGGAATCACCGACCCTTGGAAAATCGCATTGACTGCAGTACTGGTTGAAGGTATTATCTTCGTTCTTCTGTCGCTGACCAACTTCCGCGAAAAGCTGGTTAACGATGTACCGGCAAACCTGAAGTACGGCATCACTGCCGGAATCGGACTGTTCATCACCATCGTTGGTCTGAAGAGTGCCGGTGTCGTAATCGGAAGCGATTCCACACTGGTAGACCTGGGTTCTGTATCCACACCACAGTTCGTACTCGCAATGGTTGGTTTTATCATTATTTGCGTAATGGTTCACTACAATGTTCCGGGATCCGTTCTTTGGGGAATTCTGATTACTTGGGTTCTTGGAATTATTGCTCAGTGCACCGGCTGGTATCAGGTAAATGCAGATAACGCTTCCCTGATTCCGAATTTCTCGGGCGCATCGTTCATTCCAGCTGCTCCAACCATGTTCTCGTTCGACTTCAGCTGGGTTGCAAAGAACATCGTTGAATTCGCAGTTATCGTATTCTCATTCCTGTTCGTTGACCTGTTTGACACCGTTGGTACACTGATTGGTGTTGCATCCAAGGGCAACTTGTTGGATGAAAATGGCAACCTGCCAAGAGCAAAGGGAGCACTCCTTGCCGATGCATTCGGTACCATTCTGGGTGCATGCTTCGGAACATCCACAGTAACCAGTTACGTAGAGTCAACTGCCGGTGTAGCTGCAGGCGGACGCACCGGACTGACTGCTGTTGTCAGTGGTGTACTGTTCCTGCTCTCCTTGTTCTTCTCGCCAATCTTCTTGGCGATTCCAAGCTTCGCAACGACACCTGCACTGGTATACGTTGGACTCTTGATGCTGACTTCGATTAAAAATATGAGTTTTGAAGATGACATTGCCGATACCGCTGGTGGATTCATGGCAATCATTATGATGCCATTCACCTATTCCATCGCAAACGGAATCATGTTCGGAATGATTACTTGGGTACTCCTCAAGGTAATCACAAAGAAGGCAAAGGATGTCGCTCCAGTAATGTGGGTTGCATTCTTCCTCTTCCTGCTGCGTCTTGGTACATTGGCGTACGGAATCGGCTTCCATTAAAGGCCGATATAGCTGCTTAAACTGAGAGCGATAATCACATCTAAGCATTTACTAATTTGATTATCACGACTCGGTTATAGGTGGCATTGACAAATTTGACAAAAAAAGAAACCCTCGCATTTCTTGCGAGGGTTTCTTTTTGCTTTGCACACTTTATATACGTACAACCGAACTATTCTGCTAACAGCAAATAATCTGGATTCACACCCAATACATGAGCGATTTTTCGGCAGATTCCGACCAGAATCTGCTGCTCTTTACCATCCTCAATATTCATAATTGTGGAAACCGGCACACCTATTGCTGTAGCTAGCTCTTCTTGTGTCATACCTTTCGCTTCTCGTAATTCTCTCACTTTAGCACCCATGTCTGTCTCCTCTCTCCAATAGTATAGTTAGCTATCCAAATCTTGTCAATAATCATATTAAGAAAAAAAATTGCATGCAGTCTAATTTTTAATGTATAATTAAAAAGTATTTTTGTATGGAGGTAATAATATGTATTTAGGCGAAGTAATCAAATCATTCCGGCACAAGCATCACCTTAGCATGCAAACTTTTGCAGATATGGCCGGTTTGTCTAAGCCATATATTTCTCAACTTGAAAGAAACCGTAACCCGAAGACCGGAGATGCGATTGTGCCTTCCCCAGACACATTTCAGAAAGTTGCAAAAGCGATGGATGTCACATTCAACGACTTAATTAGTGCCGTCGATGAAAACCAACCGTTGGTTATCATGGAACTCAAGAATTCAAAACCGCAAGATGACTTCAATGTTTCACGCAAACCAGATGTTCTTCCGGGCAATATCATGCTCCCGGCAGCTCGCGCACTTCCTGTTCTCAGCACATTTGAACCAGGTACGCGTGAACTCAACAATGGGAATTTTGATGGCAAGATGTTTGTTGACGCAACGGCACAAGGCGACTATTGCATGCAAGTTTCCGATAGTAATATGGAAGATGCTCGAATCGCTCAGAACGATTACGCATTCCTTTCGAAGGACTTCGAATTGGTATGTGGTAACATCTATGCAATCGCCCTCGAAGAAGGTGGATTACCAGTACTTCGCAAACTCGTTTCAAAAGGCGAAGATACAACTTTCGAATCTTGTAACAAT
>CAVFWT010000122.1:0-4735 GCA_963626305.1 bacterium
AAGAGATATTTAATCACAATTGCCGTTTGCATTTTCGTGCTAACATGTATTGATGGTATTTGCTTTTACAAGTTCTATCATGAGAATAGAAGCATTTCAGCAGAAGATTATGTCGAAAGTGATTGGATTACTGGAACGACACTTGATAATATAGAGAATGTTATGAATGGTGCAGAGGACACCTTGGTATATATAGGGAGAGAGGATTGTAAGGAATGCAAAACTTTTGAAGCTGCGTTGACAAATGTTTTGAAACGGTATTCTACTGAGATTCCTGCATATTATACGAATTTGGATAGGGACAATGGGAACGACAAGTACGAGCAATTTCTAGAAGAATATAATATAGAGTCCGTACCTGTGGTATTTTGGATCAAAGATGGAAAAATTCAAGAGCGGTGGGACAATCCGAAAAAGGAAATTATAGAGATAGAAAAATGCTTACAATAAGCGTTTAATTCGCCGAATATAAGGTGGAAATATCAAGGGAGAAAACAAAGGGGGACATTATGGGACTAAAAGTATTGAAATTCGGTGGATCTTCAGTAGCCGATGCGATTCAGCTGGAGAAAATCAAGGAAATCGTGGAACGCGATGCGGATCGACGTTATGTGGTTGTTTCTGCACCGGGAAAACGATTCGATGGGGATAGCAAGATTACCGATTTACTGTACATGTGCAAGACACAGCAGGACCACAATATCCCTTGGGAACAACTTTTCCAGGTAATTGCCGATCGCTACAATGCCGTTAAGTACAATCTCAATGTGAATGTCGATTTGGAACGATATTTCCAGGAAATCAAAGAGAACATGAAACAAGGTTGCTCGGTGGATTATGTGGTTAGCCGAGGAGAATATCTTTCTGCGATATTGGTATCTGCATATCTCGGATATGATTTTGTCGATACGCAGAATTTGATTCTCTTTGACAACCGTGGACGGCTTCTTAATGAAGAAACGAATGAAGCGATTCGCGAAGAACTGAGCAAGCACCAGAACGCAGTACTTCCGGGTTTCTATGGAAGCAATAAGGAAACGGGTTTGGTACAGGTGTTCTCAAGAGGCGGCAGTGACATTACTGGTTCGCTGGTTGCACGTGCTACTGATGCGGACATTTATGAGAACTGGACCGATGTCTCCGGACTCTTGATGGCGGATCCGCGCATCGTCAAGAATCCGAAGCCGATTGATCGCATTTCGTACATAGAACTTCGAGAACTTTCGTACATGGGTGCGAGCGTTCTCCATGAAGATGCGGTATTCCCAGCTCGCAAGGCGGGAATTCCAATCAACATTCGAAACACGAATGCGCCTCTGGATCCGGGAACCATCATCACGGGTGATACCGAAAGCTTAGATGATAAGGTCATCAGCGGCATTGCGGGAAAGAAAGATTTTACGATTATTTCTATTTATAAAAACATGATGAACAAAGAAATCGGTTTTGTCCGCAGAGCATTGATGATTCTGGAAGACTATCATGTCAACTTTGATCACATGCCGACAGGAATCGATTCGGTTTCCATGGTAATTGAAAGTTCGGAATTGGAAGGCAAGCTAGAGGATGTATTAGAAGCATTCCAGATGCAGCTGACACCAGATGAGATTACAGTTACAGAGAACCTGGCAATGATTGCTGTTGTTGGACTGGGTATGACACGTCGCATTGGAACAGCCGCACGAATTACTGATACGATGCGAGATAACGACATTAACATTCGTTTGTTGATTCAGGGAACCAACGAAATCAACACGATGCTCGGCGTTGAGAATAAGGACTTCGAGAAGGCAATGAACGCAATTTATCATGAGTTCGAGCCGAAATAAAAAACTTGACTCATAAGTTCAGAAATGATATATTCCAATCAATTAGATGCATTAATTCGCGAAAAGGATGTTGGAATGATTTCGATTAAAAAACATTTAAGCACTGCGATATTAGTATCGGTTTACTTACGTAAAAGTCAAAAGGCATCGCCCGGTTATAAAAATTGTGGTGTGGTAACCTTTTATAAAGCAGGGACATATTCCTTTGGAAATGTAGGAAAGGGAACTTATTGGTTGCACATTAAGGGCGGAAAATCAAATTGTTACAAATCAGCGAGTGGAAAGGTGCAGAATAAATAATGAATCAAGTAGTTATCACATCGGGTTTGCTTTTGAAGGTGATGCTGCTTGTATTGGTAATCGTAGCATTCCATAAATGGTGGAGATACAGAAAAGAAAAGAATTGGGCTCTTTTTGAATCTCAAATTTTTTCTTTGTTAACTGTATATTATGTTTGTATTATATTTTCATTCACTATGTTACCAATTTCATATCCCTCCCTGGTTCCATCTTCATTTGAGTTGAATTTAAATGTTTTGGAGCTATTTAACTCGTTTTCGAATCGATATGCATTGATATCAAATGCAGAAAATGTCTTGCTTTTTATGCCACTTACAATATTGGCATATTGCAGCAACTTTAAGAAATTCAAACAATTGAAATGGTGCACATTGCTGGCATTTGCCGTTTCCTTGATTGTAGAGGCGTTACAAGGCGTTGAAGCAGTGGCACATGTGCTCGAAGACTCCATGCCGGTTTGCGATATCAACGACTTGATATGCAACACGCTGGGCGGAATTCTTGGGTATTATGTAATTTATTTTTACAAGAAAGAGCATACGGACGGAAGCGTTCAACGCGGGTAATATGTACATAGAATTAATTGACTTTATGAAAAATCACAGAAAGTGTTGACATGTTTTGTGCAAAGTGCTAATCTTAGTATGTCGTTGTTAGACATGACAAAGACATAGACAATTTAATACGCTTAAACCTAAGACGGAGAGTAAGTACGAATCGATGCTTGCATTGGAGAGAGTTGCTGGCGGTGAGATGGCAGTATGTGGAGGCGATTCCGAATGGACTCCGGAGGGCGACCGGAAAGGGCGATGCCTGAGTATGGGAGACGGTGAATACACATCGTTAACAAAATACGCGTATGTTGGTACGCAGTGAGTGGACACGATCATAAGTGTCAAGCCGGGTGGCACCGCAAGAGATAAGGTTATTACGCTCTTGTCCCAGCAGTTCTGGGACAAGGGCTTTTTTTGATGATCGGCCGCATCAAGGCCCTTTCTCTAGGAAGACTCACTTACCGACCTAATTATTCAAACATCATGGAAGTTGAAAACAAGGAGAAAGTAAAGATGAAGAAGGAAAGAACTGTACCGTATAAGATGTATCTGAGTGAGGAAGAAATTCCAACCCATTTCTACAATGTCCGTGCAGACATGAAGAAGAAACCAGCACCACTGCTGAATCCGGGCACCCTTGAACCGCTTAAGCCTGAGGAACTTTCGGGAATTTTCTGCGAGGAACTCGTAAAGCAGGAACTGGACAATGACACGCAGTACATTCCGATTCCGGAGGAGGTTCGCGAATTTTACCAGATGTATCGTCCGTCGCCACTGATGAGGGCATATCGCCTGGAGGAGAAACTTGGAACACCGGCGAAGATTTATTATAAGTTTGAAGGGAACAACACCAGCGGCAGCCACAAGCTGAACTCCGCAATTGTTCAGGCATATTATGCGAAGAAGCAGGGCCTGAAAGGCGTCACCACCGAGACGGGTGCTGGCCAGTGGGGAACTGCACTGTCCATGGCTTGCTCGTATTTCGACCTGGACTGCAAAGTATACATGGTAAAAGTAAGTTACGAACAGAAGCCGTTCCGTCGTGAAGTAATGCGTACATATGGCGCTTCTGTTACACCATCTCCGTCCGAGACAACAGAGGTTGGACGCAAGATTCTGAAGGAGTTCCCGGGAACAACCGGAAGCCTAGGCTGTGCAATCTCCGAGGCAGTCGAAGTGGCAACCACAAATGACGGTTACCGTTACGTACTGGGAAGCGTGCTCAACCAGGTTCTCTTGCATCAGAGCGTCATCGGCTTGGAGACACAGGCAGCGTGCAAGAAGTACGGAATTGAGCCAGATATCATCATCGGCTGCGCAGGCGGTGGGTCGAACCTGGGCGGCTTAATCTCGCCATTCATGGGCGAGAAGCTGAGAGGAGAGAAGAACTACCGCATTATCGCAGTAGAGCCGGCATCTTGCCCAAGCTTCACCAGAGGGGAGTACCGATATGACTTCTGTGACACCGGTAAAGTTTGCCCACTGGCAAAGATGTACACACTGGGAAGCGGATTCATTCCTTCGCCAAACCATGCTGGCGGTCTGAGATTCCACGGAATGAGCACCATCCTCTCTGAGCTATATGACCAGGGCATGATGGAAGCTCGCGCTTACGAACAGACTGAAGTCTTCAAGGCAGCTGAGGAATTTGCAAGAACCGAGGGAATCCTCCCAGCACCAGAGAGCAGTCACGCCATCAAGGGAGCCATCGACGAAGCTCTGAAGTGCAAGGAAACGGGCGAGGAGAAGACCATCGTATTCGGTCTAACCGGAACCGGATACTTCGATCTCAAGGCTTATGAGCAGTTCAACGATGGAATCATGACTGATGTGATTCCATCCGACGAAGACCTGAAGAAGAGCCTGGATACACTGCCGGTAGTAAATAAGTAGGAGCTACAGAGACGACAAGATTTCCTCAAGGATAAAAGTAAATGATGAATTATCAGGTGCCCCCGAGGGGCCGCTGCCAAGGACCCGAGCTGTAGGCTTGGGTCCTTGTGCTTTTATCGAAAATGGTACGAAAATGAGTTGCATGAGAGTATATATGAC
>CAVFWT010000123.1:0-4583 GCA_963626305.1 bacterium
GTATATTGATATTCATTTTCTCCGCTAGCTCTTTTGATGTGACCGATTCAGTTGTTTCCGCTTGGATGTTTTGTAATGTTTTTAAGGTGCGCATACTGATATGCGTCTGTTTTGAAATCGAGTATAGAATTGTATCGATATCTTTTTTATCTTCTGTTTTTAGTTCGATTGGATTATTTTCTTCAATATCTGAAAGATATATTTTTCCTGCGTGTGCTTCTTTTGCCTTGTTTAGTGACATTGTTGAGCGAGAGTAGGCTTCCATCATCGTGTGTCCTGTTCCCATTCCCATCCACATATTAAAACCTGGAGTTTGGTTGTAATTCATTAACTTCATATACTCACCCCCACGAATAAAGGTTTTTAACAGCATATCTCGACTCGTTGTAAAAATAAAGGCATCAATACCTTGCTGAAAAATAGCTGCGTTGATACGTTGAGCTGTTTCATAGCATCGAGTACGGATTTTATTTAGATATTCCATTTTTTTCCACTCACGAAGTGAAATATCCTGTTCATCATCAAACTCAAAACTATATTGTACGACAATGGAAGCGAATAGCCCTTTATTTTCGCTAAAAGCAAGGTATCGTAGTCGCAGATTTGAAAGTTGTTCTTTGATGGTATCTTCTGATGGGCGAATACGAATGCAGGGGATACCTTCTTTTTCAAGTGGTTTCTGTATATGTTGCATGTTTGTAAAACAGATGGTGTCTGGATTGAGATGATACCGACTTCGATGAAATTCGAGTAATCCCTTTTCGTACTCTTCTTCGTAAAAATCTCTGCTAGGGTAGTAGATTTTAACCTGCTCAATACCAATTCTTTTAAACGCTTCTTCTAAGAAATCCGGTTCATATGAGTCAATGCATACGGAATGAAACGTACATTTATATTTGATGCTTGCTTCTGCGATTGCCTGATATAGTGAAGCTTTACTATGCGGTATATAACTCCATGGAATCGTTGATTGAACTTGTGATTGTGTATAACGATAATTTGTTGGTCCTGAAAAGAGGATTGCTTGCACCGACTGATTCTTTTGTAATCTATCTGTGATAGGGGCACTTTCTTCAAAATGTTTGACCGGATAGTACTTTAATGTGAAGTCTGTTTTGTATTCCTTCATAATATATTCGACGGTCTGTAAAACTGGTTCGGATCCAATAACTGCAATAACCATGTGATGTTCCTTCTTTTGCGATTTCCTTATTTTTGATATATCTAGCTAATCATTGCGATGTCTGTATATCTTGATGTTTCTACGCAATTATTATCTTTATATTTAGATTATTTTCATGATACGCAAATGTTTTAGCTTATTTTAATTAAAGACAACTTTGCTATTTATGGCAGAATTATACTCCTTTTATGGGCATGCAACAAGTAGTATTTTGTAATTGTAATCAATGCATTGATATTTATTGATAAGTACTTATTTGATTGATTTGTTGCAAAAATGAATTTTTCTGAAATAGAAGAAGCATTTCTTGAACGAGAAATGAATTCTCCTGAAGTAAGAAAGGAAGTAAAAATGCCAGTATATCAAGCTTTATTTGAAGTCCTATTCATTTTCTTCCTGGGCGATGCGGTGAGCCGATTGACTAGAGCAAGAATTTCTTCGATGTTCGTAATAATGGTAATGTTTTTAGCACTATTTATGTCAGGAATTTTTCCATCGGACATCATGAGTCAAGCAAGTCTAGACGGAATTGCGAGCGTTGCGCCGATGTTCCTTTTGTTTAACATGGGGACAACAATTAATTTCCGCGAACTTCTTCGCGAATGGCGTACCGTACTAACCGCTCTAATCGGAATGATTGCTGCTCTTCTAGGCTGTATTGCGGTAATTCCGGTCGTAGGGTTTAGTTCTTCTTTGGCAGCTGCTCCAGTGGTCAACGGAGGCATCATTGCAACGACTACGATGGTAGATGCGTGTAATTCGAGTGGACTTCCGCAAGCGGCAGCATTTGCGACATTCGTCTATGCAATCCAGAAGTTCGTTGGAACACTTCCGGCATCTTCCGCAGGTTTAAGAGAAGCGAAGAGAATGCTTCTCGATGTAAAAGAAAATGATTATCTTCCTGAGGTCCGCGACTTGTCCAAAGATGTCGAGCTATCACACAATCATGAAACGGAAGATAAAAAAATCCCGTTCTGGATGCGTTATGAGGATTACTACACGACATTTGTGACGTTAGCGATTGCGAGTTTGATGATCTATCTTGCATACCTGATTGGAAATGTATTTGGTGGATGGATCAATATGGCAATATGGGTAATGCTCGCTGGAGTTCTATGTCGACAGATTGGATTAGTTCCTCCGAATGTGCTTCGAGATAAAGCAAAGGCTTCCGGATTTTTCGCTTTTGCTTCGCTCTGTACCATCATTCCATCGCTTGCGAAAGTTCAATTATCGGATATTCCTTCGATTGGAGGAAAGCTTGTAATCCTATTTGCATCGGTACTGGTTTTCACCTTTTTAATTTTCTGTCTGACACCAGCGTGGAAATTGTGTGGAAGTAAGAGTTTTGCGATTGGTATTGCGATGTGTCAGATGATTGGGTATCCGGGTACAGAATTGATTGCAAATGAGATTTCAAATGCCGCATCGGAGGATCCGAATGAACGCGATTATGTATCCGAACGAATTCGAACTGCTTATGTAATATCTGGTTTTACATCGGTATCTCTTTTGTCGGTACTAATTGCAAGCGTACTAGCGAATTTGATTTGATGAATAATCGGAAATGTCAACGGGAGAAAAATATTTTTAGGAAAGAAGGAATTAATGATGAAAGAAGAAAAAGAAGCGTATCAGCTCATTCGAGAGTATATTTGGAACCACAAAGAGGATATGCTTGCTCTCTGGGAGAAGGTTGTGAATACGGAGAGCGGATCGTATCAGGTGGATGGCGTTAGCCAGGTGGCTCATATCATTGGGGCAGAGCTAGAGTCTGCGGATATGAATGTCCAGTATGTGAAGAATGAACATGCGGGAGACACGTTGATTGCGGAAAGCAAGTTCAATAACGGAAAGGCACCGATGCTTTTTATCGGTCATATGGATACGGTGTTCAAGGAAGGTGCAGCGACAACGAATCCGTTCCGAATTGATGAGGAAGGCAAGGCGCATGGACCTGGTGTTCTGGATATGAAGGGCGGTTTGGTTATCGCAGTGTACGTAATTAAAGCTTGTATGGCAGCAGGCTTCGATGCTCGTCCGATAAAATGCATTTTCGCTCCAGATGAAGAGATTATGCATGCGCAGTCAAATGTGAAAGAGACTCTGTATAATGAGTCGAAAGGTGCGGTTGCAGCATTTAATTTTGAAACGGGATTCTTAGATGACACACTGGTTATTGGACGAAAAGGTGGCGGCCCGGTAAGCATCAAAGTGCACGGCGTATCGGCTCACTCTGGAAATGATCCGGAGAAGGGAAGATCGGCCATTCTGGAAGCTGCCCATAAGATTGAATACCTTGAGAGCAAGAACGATATTCCGCGTGGCAAGTTGATTAACTGTGGAACGATTAACGGCGGAATGGGCGCAAATACAATTCCGGGTGAGTGCGAGATCGGGATTGCGATTCGTTATCCAAATGCTGCAATTCGAGAAGAAATTTTTGAGGATCTGAAGGCAGCGACTGAGCAAGTAACAGTTCCAGACACATGGGCAGAACTTGATACTCGTAATGTTGTTCTGAACATGGAGACGACGGATGAAGTAAAGGCACTGATGAAGCACATTGAACATACTGCCGAAGAAATGGGATACGGTAAAGTCGGCAGCCGAGTTGTCGGTGGCTTGTCCGATTCCGGTATCACGGTAGCAGCTGGCGTTCCGACGGTGTGCGGCATGGGTGTTCAGGGGGAAGGAAACCACACAGAGCACGAATACGCTGTTGCTGATTCGATTCTTAGCCGTTGCTGGTTAGCTGCTTGTGCGGTGTACAGCCTCAAGGATGACTTTGCAGAAAATGGTCATTAAATTGCACACAGAAGATGAAGGTGCGATTAGTGCATATATTTTAATAACCACAAAGGGGGTAAACAATGAAAGAGCAAGATGTTGTTAAAACGAAAGATAACGGAGAAGCCAAGAAAAAACACGTTGGCATTGGCGCTTGGATTTCTTTAGCGGTATTTATCGTAATCCTATCCGGCGTATTTATGAACAGTGATTCGGCACTCAAGGTTCTTGATTTCACGAATCTGAACGGTGCGTTCGGTACAATCGGCGATACCAAAATGAATCTGATTGGTGCGAACGGAACGGGTGCGAAAGATGGAT
The DNA here is from genome assembly GCA_963626305.1 of bacterium. Taxonomy (GTDB): domain Bacteria; phylum Bacillota; class Clostridia; order Peptostreptococcales; family Anaerovoracaceae; genus Mogibacterium_A. Next base: position 4,295 of record CAVFWT010000123.1, read on the forward strand.
TCATGGCAGGTTTGAATCTGCTTCCAGGAATCATGTTATTCTGTGGCTTAATGGCTGTTTTCAAAGCATTCGGTGCGTTTGATGCCGCTGAAATTCTTTTCAAGCCGATTCTTCGTCCGCTCCTCGGAATTCCAGGAAAGGCAGGAATTGCTTTTGTCAGCAGCTTCACTGGTTCAGATGTTGCAGCAGTACTGACTCGCGAACTCTATGATGAAGAGGAGCTGACCGATGACGAAAGAACTGTATTTGTTGCATATCAGTATGCCGCTTCGGCTTGCATCAACAATAC
>CAVFWT010000124.1:0-4518 GCA_963626305.1 bacterium
GCAACGATGATGAACAAAGGTTTGGAGGTCATTGAAGCGAGATGGCTGTTTGATATCCCAGCATCTCAAATTGATATCCACGTCCACCCAGAGAGTATCGTACACTCTATGGTGGAGTTTGAAGACACCTCTGTTCTGGCACAGCTTGGACTCCCGGATATGAGAATTCCAATCAGTTTGGCACTCGGATACCCAGAACGTCTTCCTTATTCGGGAGATAGTCTCGACTTCTTTACGACCGGTGCGAATTTGCACTTTGAGAAACCGAGAAGGGATGTATTCCGTTGCATCGACCTAGCCTATAATTCCATCGAAGCAGGTGGAAGTTATCCAATCGTGCTGAATGGTGCGAATGAGGAACTCGTTGCGATGTTCCTACGGAGAGAAATCGGATTCTTAGATATTCAGAATACTATTGAGAAAGTGCTCGAGCAGCATAAGATGGTAACACCGAGCACAGTGGATGAGATACTCGATATTGACCGAGAGGCCAGAAAGATGGCACGGTCGGTTATCGCGGGAAATTGATAGAATTTCTTTTATCAGAAGTAGCCTTATATTGAGCGAAAGAAATGAGGTTTGAATATTGCTGACTGCATTACTGACCATATTGCTTTTCTGTGTGATGATTATTCCGCACGAGTTCGGCCATTTTATCGTGGCGAAACTAGTAGGTGTTCAAGTGAATGAATTTTCCATGGGAATGGGCCCGGCGATTTTCCAAAGACAACGAGGGGAGACACTGTACTCGGTGAGACTGCTTCCGCTTGGCGGTTATTGTGCAATGGAAGCGGAGGATGAGGAAAGCGACAACCCGAGAGCATTCACAAATAAGAGTGCATGGGAGAAATTTCTAGTGCTAATCGCGGGCGCGGCGATGAATGTCGTTACCGCACTACTGGTGATGATTATTGCAGTGACTGCTTATGGCATGCCGTCGAATACGCTTGGCACGGTTACATCCGGGCAGCCGGCGGCGAAAGCTGGAATTGCGGTGGGCGATACCATTGTAGCAATTAACGACACGAAGACCTCCACTTGGGCGGAAGTGGTGTCCGCGATTAATTCCGCAGAGCAGGGTAAGACCCTTCAAGTTACATTCAAACGTGATGGCAAGGAGAAGACCGTTTCGGTTACACCGTCTTATTCCAAGAAGGATAAGCGATATGAAATCGGAATTGCGTGTGGTCGCAGCCATAATCTCTTTCGTGGCATCAAGTATGGAGCGATTTCTACTTGGAATCTCAATAAATTAATGATTAAGAGCCTCGGTATGCTCTTTAACGGGAAGGCAGGCATGGATGACATTACCGGTCCGGTGGGAATGGTTTCCATGGTGAATCAGACGAGCAGTTATGGCGGAATCTATTACATGTATCTGGTTGCACTGATCTGCCTAAATCTGGCGTATATCAATTTACTGCCGATTCCGGCACTTGATGGTGGAAGAATTCTATTTCTTATAATTCGTAAATTGACTCGTGGCCGTGTTTCGGAAAATGCAGAAGGATATTTCCATCTGGTAGGAATGACTTTGCTGCTAGTGTTGTTTGTATTTGTAACGTGGAACGATATTACTCGATTGTTCAGATAGGAGTGAAAAATGACTCGTAGTGTTCAATGTGGAAGAATTCAAATTGGCGGAGGTGCACCTGTTTCGGTGCAGTCTATGACGAACGTGGATACGCACGATGAGATGGCACTCCTGCGTCAGATTCAGGAATTGGAGACAGCAGGATGCGATATCGTCCGTGTGGCGATTCCAGATCAGTCGGCTTGCGAGTCGTTTGCCCATGTGCGCAAAAAGACGGATGTTCCACTCGTTGCAGACATTCACTTTGACTACCGATTGGCGCTAGGTGCCATCGAAGCGGGGGCAGACAAAATTCGCATTAATCCGGGAAACATCGGCAAGAAAGAGTATGTACAGAAGGTTGTCGAAGCAGCAAAGGCACGTCACATCCCAATTCGTGTTGGTGTGAATTCTGGTTCTTTGGATAAAAAAATATTGAAAGAGTACGGCGGGGTAACGGCAGAAGCGCTGGCGAAAAGCGCACTGGATACCGTTGAATACATGGAAAATCTGGATTTTCATGATTTGGTACTTTCCATTAAATCTTCCAATGTGCCGATGACCTATCAGGCATATTCCATTGCGAGCCAGAAGACGGATGTGCCAATGCATATCGGCATTACCGAATCTGGTACGCCATCGAGCGGTAAGCTGAAGTCGGCAGTTGGAATTGGTGGACTGTTGCTCGCTGGAATTGGTGATACACTTCGCGTGTCCTTGACGGATGATCCCGTGCAGGAAGTGCTTTTTGGTAAGCGAATTCTTGAAGCCGCAGGACTTCGAGAGAAGAGCATTGAAATCGTCTCCTGTCCAACCTGCGGTCGCACGCAAGTAAATCTGATTTCACTCGCAGAAGAAGCGGAACAGCGTTTGCAAGAAATTGCGAAGAGACGGCAGGCGAAGCACATGAAGCCGCTTAAAGTTGCGGTAATGGGCTGCGTCGTAAATGGACCGGGCGAATCTCGTGAAGCGGATTATGGCATTGCAGGTGGCAGAGGCGAAGGACTTGTTTTTGCACAGGGGGAAATTATTCGGAAGGTACCGGAGGATCAGCTCCTTGATTGCCTGATTGAATTGATAGAGAAGGAAGAGAACTAATTCATGATCAAAATACCAGAAGATATTTTGACAACAGAAGAACTGGAGAAAGCTTCCGGAATGAAAGCGGACAAAATCAACGCAGAAATCCGGAATGTCGTATTGGAAAAGAAGAGTTTGACACTGATGATCAGTGTCAAACTCAATTTTGTGATGCCGAAGATTACCGAGCGCAAGATGAGAGAACGCATCGTCCAGAAACTCGGTCAGGTTGACAAAGTCGTTTTTAAATACGTCTATGAAGCATATGAAGCACCGCAAACGAAGAAGAATGCATCGGGTGGTGGCAAGGACAAGAAACGGACGATGTCTGGTGGCGTTCTGTATGGAAGTTATATTTCTGCAGAGCCAGTGCCGATTGCGGAGATTTATGATCATGTTGGAGAACGCGGCCAGATGGTCATTCAAGGAGAAATGTTCTCGTTGGATTCGAGAGCTATCAAGAGCGGTAAACTGCTGGTGACCATGGAGGTGACCGATCAACATCGTGCTACTTGCTGCAAAGCCTTCATGAAGACAGAAGATTTTGAATTCTTCAGTGAGAATGTATCGGTTGGCGACTGGATTAAAGTGTCTGGAAACGTTGAATTCGATACATTTGAAAACGAAGTGGGAATTATGTCGCGTTCAATTAATAAAGCGACAAAACCGGAGCGCAGAGATGATCACGAAGGTCCGAAGCGTGTGGAACTTCATGTCCATACGAAAATGAGCGATAACGATGGATTTAATGAGATTAATGATCTGGTAGATCAGGCGGTCGCTTGGGGACAGAAGGCAGTAGCAATTACTGATCACGGCGTTGTACAGGCATTTCCGGATGCGGCGAACCGTGCTGCAAAGCACCGTGGCAAAGGTAAAGAAATCAAAATTATCTACGGCATGGAGGGATATCTTTATCCTGATGAAGATGCAACTTTGTCCGATGGAACGATTGATATCCGAAAGAATCGGACATATCACATCATCCTTCTTGCGAAGAATCTGACGGGACTCCGCAATCTCTATAAGATGGTTTCGTATTCTCATGTCGATTATTTCTACAAAAAACCGAGACTGCCAAGATCAGTTCTCCAAGCACATCGTGAAGGCATCATTGTTGGAAGTGCCTGCGAAGCGGGCGAGCTGTATCAGGCAATCAACCGTCATGCTTCGCACGATGAACTCCTTCAGATTGCGGATTTCTACGATTACCTTGAAATTCAGCCTCTGGGTAATAACCAATTCATGATTGATAAGGGAATGGTGAATTCCAAGCAGGATTTGATCGATAATAATAAGCTGATCCTTTCCCTCGGTGATGAGCTGGGTAAAATGACAGTTGCGACGACGGACTCTCACTATCCAACGAAGGAAGCGGCAATTTACCGTAACATCATCATGTCCGGCATGGGCTTTTCGGAGACGGATTCCGATAGCTTGCACCTTCGTACGACGGATGAAATGTTGGAGGAATTCTCTTATCTCGGTGACCGAGCGGAAGAGGTCGTCATCACAAACACAAACAAAATCGCCGATATGTGTGAAGTATTTGAACCGGTTCCACCGGACAAATGTCCTCCGAAAATCGACGGTGCAGAGGAATTCCTTCGCGAGACGTGTTACCGAAACGCGAAAGAAATGTATGGGGATCCAATTCCAGATGTGATTCTAGAGCGACTCGATACGGAGCTGAACGCGATTATTAATAACGGTTATGCCGTCATGTATGTTGCTGCAATGCGACTGGTAAAGAAATCCAATGATGATGGTTATCTGGTTGGTAGCCGAGGATCGGTTGGATCTTCTTTTGCCGCAACAATGGCTGGAATCACCGAAGTTAATCCGCTTGAGCCACACTACATCTG
>CAVFWT010000125.1:0-4451 GCA_963626305.1 bacterium
GTGCTTATCGTTGATATCTACACCCTGCTGACGGTATACACGCTGTACCTCGGAGAGGAGGTATTCGTATACGCCAGAAACGCCCAGAATTCTCATGATATCCTTTGGATCGAGCGGTCCCTGTGTCAGCTGGTGTCCGGCGTGAACTTCATCGCCTACGCTAACGATAATTCTTGCTCCGTAAGGGATGACATATTCTCTGTTGCCGCCCTCTTCCTTAACGATGAGTTCGGTCTTATTATCCTCACGAATCGAAATGCTCTCAACAACACCATCGGCTTCGCAAATTTCTGCAAGTCCCTTTGGCTTTCTTGCTTCGAACAATTCCTCGACTCTCGGAAGACCCTGAGTAATATCGCTTCCTGCGACACCACCAGTATGGAATGTTCTCATGGTCAGCTGTGTACCTGGTTCTCCGATGGACTGAGCAGCGATGATACCAACTGCTTCGCCTGGAAGAACTTCTCTTCCGGTTGCCAAGTTGCGTCCATAGCACTTCACGCATACACCGCGCTCTGCACGGCAAGTCATAACGGAGCGGATTTTCACCGACTCGATGCCGAGCTTCTCAATACACTCTGCAATCTCATCCGTAATTTCGTCGTTGAATTCCACGATAGTCTCACCGGTCTTCGGATCAACTACAGCTTCTGCAGCAAATCGACCAGCGATTCTCTGGCTCAGCGGTTCGATGACATCCTTGCCATCCTTGAATGCACTAACCCATACGCCATCGGTGGACCCACAGTCGTGATCGTTAACAATTACGCTGTGCGAAACATCTACCAGACGTCTGGTCAAGTAACCAGAGTCGGCTGTACGCAGCGCGGTGTCGGTCAGACCCTTACGAGCACCGTTGGAAGAAATGAAGTATTCCAAGATGGAAAGACCTTCACGGAAGTTCGACTTGATTGGAATTTCTACCGTGTGTCCGGCAGCGTTTGCCATCAGACCACGCATACCACCGACCTGACTAATCTGGCTCTTGTTACCTCTGGCTCCAGAGTTCGCCATGATAAACAGGTTATTCATGGTTCCCAGAGAATCCATCAGTGCATCCGCAACTTTTCCAGTTGCTTCTCTCCATACACCGATTACGCGATCATATCTCTCGCGATCGGACATCAGACCACGTCTATAGTATGTCTCGAACTTATCGACTTCCTGCTCTGCAGCGGAAACGATTTCTGCCTTCTCTTCCGGAATTTCCATGTCGGAAACCGAGATAGTTACTGCACCAATGGTGGAGTAGTGATAGCCGATGCTCTTTACATAGTCGAGCATCAGAACAGTTTCGGTGTTACCATGTTTCTTGAAGCACTTATCGATAATAACACCGAGTTGCTTCTTTCCGCAGAGGAAGTCTACTTCCAAGGAATATGGATCCTTTGTTCTGTCGACAAAGCCCATATCCTGTGGCAAGCCCTGGTTGAAGATGAAACGGCCTACGGTCGATTCAACCAACTGACCCTCGTCATCCGGGGATGCCTTCATACGTACTTTTACCTTCGCATGGATACCAACAATACCATTCTGGTATGCCATCATCATCTCATCAATATCCGAGAAGCATTTGCCGTCGCCCTTCTCGTTGTCCAGATTACGCTCTTCCGAACCTGGGTGAGTCAGGTAGTAACTGCCCAGAATCATATCCTGTGTTGGGATAGTGATTGGGGAACCATCCTTCGGTGCGAGAATGTTGTTCACGGACAGCATCAAGAACCTTGCTTCTGCCTGTGCCTCTACGGACAGCGGTACGTGAACCGCCATCTGGTCACCGTCGAAGTCGGCGTTGAACGCGGTACAAACCAGTGGGTGAAGCTTGATTGCTTTGCCTTCTACCAGTACCGGCTCAAATGCCTGAATACCCAGTCTATGCAGAGTCGGGGCACGGTTCAGCAGAACCGGATGATCCTTAATGACATAGTCGAGAACGTCCCATACTTCCGGTCTCATTTTCTCAACCATGGTTTTTGCACTCTTGATGTTGTGAGCCTTCTCCTGTGCAACCAGTTCTTTCATGATGAACGGTTTGAACAGCTCGAGAGCCATCGTCTTTGGCAGACCACACTGATAGAATTTCAGCTGAGGACCAACGACGATTACAGAACGGCCAGAGTAGTCAACACGCTTACCCAGCAAGTTCTGACGGAAACGTCCCTGTTTACCCTTCAACATATCGGAAAGGGATTTGAGGGCTCTGCCGCCAACACCAGTAACCGCTCTGCCTCTTCTGCCATTATCAATCAGAGAGTCTACAGACTCCTGAAGCATTCTCTTCTCGTTACGAACGATGATGTCCGGAGCGCCCAGCTCGAGCAGCTTCTTCAGACGGTTATTTCTGTTGATTACACGACGATACAAGTCATTGAGGTCAGACGTTGCAAAACGGCCACCTTCGAGCTGTACCATTGGACGAAGATCCGGTGGAATAACCGGAACAACATCCAGAATCATCCATTCCGGCTTATTTCCAGACTGTTTGAATGCCTCAATGACTTCCAATCTCTTTACAAGGCGGATACGCTTCTGGCCAGAAGCCTTTGTCAGCTGCTCTCTCAGTTCTTCTGTCAGCTGATCCACATCGATATCCATCAAAAGCTGTTTGATGGCTTCTGCACCCATCTGAGCTTTGAAGTTCTTTCCGTAGATTTCTCTTGCTTCGTTATACTGACCTTCTTCGATAATCTGCTTGTATTCAAACGGAGTATCGCCTGGATCTGTTACGATATAAGAAGCGAAGTAGAGAACGCGTTCCAAGTTCTTCGGGGTGATATCCAGAACCAAACCGATTCTGGATGGAATACCCTTGAAGTACCAGATATGAGATACTGGAGCCACCAATTCAATGTGGCCCATTCTCTCACGGCGAACCTTCGACTTTGTAATTTCAACGCCACAGTTTGGACAAATCTGACCTTTGTAGCGAATTTTGTTGTACTTTCCACAGCTGCAAGTCCAATCCTTAGTTGGTCCGAAGATTTTCTCGCAGAATAGACCGTCTCTTTCCGGCTTCAATGTTCTGTAGTTGATGGTCTCTGGTTTGGTAACCTCGCCATACGACCACTCCTTCATCTTCTCTGTGGATGCTAATCTAATCTGAAGGGATTCAAAATTTCTAAGTTCATAATTATTCTCGTTATTCATGTTTCCTCCCTTACTCATTAATTTTCAAAATCAGCATCTTCGTCCATGCTGGAAAGTCCATCAACGAACTCCTCGATGTCGTCATCATTCTCGAAATCATCATCGTCAAAATCAGCTTCTACATCGGCCTCCATATCCGCTGCAGCATTTGCTTCGAATTCCGAAGCAAGCTGATCTTCATCGATTTCTTCGTCTGTGTCTTCATCAACTTCATTCATTGTGAGCTCTTCCGACTCAGCCATTTCTGCTAATCTTTCACGCTGACGGGCTTCACGCTCGTGCTGTGCTTCGCTCTTACGGTCTGCTTGCTTGAGCATGCTATCAACCGTAGCCGGATCATCATATTCCGAAGTATTCTTCAGAATGATTTCTTCATTATCACCAGACATTACACGAACATCCAGAGACAATGCCTGCATTTCTTTAATCAATACCTTGAAGGATTCTGGGATACCCGGCTCCGGGATATTCTCGCCCTTCACGATTGCTTCGTAAGTCTTTACACGGCCAATGATATCATCGGATTTAACAGTGAGGATTTCCTGCAATGTATATGCGGCACCGTATGCTTCCAGTGCCCATACTTCCATCTCTCCGAAACGCTGTCCACCGAACTGAGCTTTACCGCCCAGAGGCTGCTGCGTTACGAGGGAGTATGGACCTGTACTTCTTGCGTGAATCTTATCATCAACCAAGTGGTGCAGTTTCAGCATGTACATGTATCCCACGGTTACGTCGTGGTCGAAGTACTCACCAGTACGTCCATCTCTCAGTGGCAGTTTACCAGTCTTGGAATATCCACACTCTTCCAGCAGTTCAACAACGTCTTTCTCTCTTGCGCCATCGAATACTGGTGTTGCAATATACCAGCCCTTGGTCTTTGCAGCCAAGCCCAGATGAACCTCCAATACCTGTCCAACGTTCATACGGGAAGGTACGCCCAGTGGGTTCAGCATTACCTGCAATGTCTCTCCATCATCCTTGAACGGCATATCTTCTTCCGGAAGGATTCTGGAGATAACGCCCTTATTACCGTGACGTCCAGACATCTTATCTCCGACGTTAATCTTTCTCTTCGTCGCAATGTAAACACGGACAATCTTGTTTACGCCAGGTGGCAACTCACTGTCACCGTTTTCTTTGCTGAATACGCGTACGTCAACAACGATACCGACTTCTCCATGCGGAACTCTCAGAGATGTATCTCTAACCTCTTTCGATTTCTCACCGAAGATCGCGCGGAGCATACGAATCTCTGCGGTCAAATCAGTCTCGCTCTTTGGTGTCAGCTTACCAACCAAGAT
>CAVFWT010000126.1:0-4405 GCA_963626305.1 bacterium
TTCTTACGCAACTTAAATGAGAAGACGCTCTCCCACGTTGAGCAGACACAGGGTCCACAAGAATGGCTGGATGAGGATATTCACATTGTCTCCTATTATGTACCGAAGGACGCGGCTTACATCGGAAAGACACTCGAGCAGCTCGCTTGGGGTAAATACAACAATATCCTGGTTACTAAAGTTCGGCGGGGCAAGCATACGTATACGATGCCGGGAAGCACCTTTAAAATTCTGGGCGGAGATAAAATATATCTGGTCGGCCAGATGAACGATATCCTGGAAATCAAGAAACTTCTGTTCCCGGATGTGGACCGCCGAATTCGGTCGCTCGACCAATTCATGTCCAGTGACTATCCGCACACACAGCACGCGCTCGCTTGCGTCGCGGTGGAGATCACTGGCAACGAACCGTATTGCGGACAAACGATTGTTAACTCGAAGATTCTGAATAAAGCACATTGCATGATTCTCGGCATTCAGAAAGATGGTTACACCATTATCATGCCAAGCGCATATCATCTCATTGAAGAAGGCGACGTGCTCTGGGTTATCGGTGCAAACAACAACGTCGGCCGTTTCGCCTCGTATAGTACGCCAGTGGAATCCTCGGAGGAGAATGACGATGATGATACGAATCATGACAATACTATCTAAATTTTATCTGGTATACGTGTGAATTAGTCAAAAACACCATAGGATGCACACGCATCCTATGGTGTTTTTCATTCTAACTTTTATTCAATTCTTTACTGTTCATCATCTGCGTCGGGTACATCGTCCTTCACTGCTACTTCCACGCCATTTACGGTAACGCCTTCACACATCGGTACCAGCAAGTATTCGCGGCCGTCAATAACCTTTCGGCGGATGGAATAAATCTGTTCTGGATTCACCGCGATGTCCACTTCTGGCGTATGCACTTTGAACTTATTGCTCTCGATAATATTTGTCGGGTTCAGCACATCCTCATTGTCGAAATATTTACGGCAGGTCTGACTGAATCCTTCGATGTGTTCATCCGACACACCACCATCTTTGAGAATTTCCTGTACGTCCTCAATGAGGATTACCGGAGCATTCGGATCATTGCTTTCCTTATGCGCCTGGATGCGTTCACGAATACCCGAATGAACTGCCTGCAGTACTTCTAAGCTGCACTCTTCTTCAAGTGCGTCAGTGAGTGCACCCCCGAACGCGTTACGCTGCATCTCTGGTGCAAACGGCGCATGCGGTGTATTGAACAACGCCTGAATCAGTTCTGGATGGATTTCCGAGGAGCTGCGGCTGTAATACAATGCACCATAGATATTCGTCGTACGATCGTCGAAGGTCGGGAATAGGAATCCAGACTGCGGAAGTCCAAGCACACTTCCTGTTGCCGCCCCGCGGAACGCTTTGTCTTCTGCCAAGTAACGCAGGGTCGCCTTAGAATCCTTGACTGGACAAATGCTGCAGATAAAATAATCGAACTGATCCGTCGATTCTTCGCTCCACTCCTGACTCTGATCTTGCTTATATGGCACGTCATAGGAATCTGCCATCAGCAGAATAACATATCCCGTCTCGCCCGGATCGAGCGATTCGATAATGCGCTGATACAACACCTTGCGGAGATTCTCATCACCAAGTGCAGACATACGAAGTCCCTGAAGCAAGCGGTGTTCATCACTATCTTCTACCTGCGAAGTCGCAAACTCAATATTCATCATATTGCGCCCAAGGCCACCCGACAGGGTCTTTCGGAAGATGTTTGCATACATCTCCTTCTCTTCCTGATTCATCTGCATCACTTGCATATTCATCTCCGAGACGATTTCACGTCCTGCATTCACATAACAGCCGTAGATGTGGCTGAAGTTGTCCAGTTCCGGTCGAATTCTTTTCTTAATTTCTCTTATTTCCTTACGATTCATCTCGTACCTCTATTCTCTTCAATATTGCGTTTTAACATCATGTCCTTTGAAAAAACAGCGTTATTATTATACCAAATTTTCTATTGAACCGCAGAGATTTTTGATATAATTACACTTGACTGTTTTTGAAATAAGAAAGGAATATTATGTCCCTGATTGAATTTGATAACGTATCCTTCGGATATCCGGAGAAGGATCTCTATAACGAAATTTCTTTTACCATTGAGCCTGGCGACCACGTTGCGCTGATTGGCAGTAACGGTACAGGTAAAAGTACACTCATAAAACTCCTGATGGACGAGGAGAAATACACATACGAAGGGCTGATTCGTCACGCATCTGATCTAACCATTGGCTATGTGAGCCAGTTCATCGAACACGATGCCTCTGCAACAAGTGTCTTCCAGTTTCTAGCAGAACCATTTGAGGCGATGCTGAAGAAATCAGACGAGCTCACGACTCAAATGGGTACAGAAGAAAATCCGGAGGCGCTGTATGAGGAATTCCAGCAATTGATGGATTCCATTGACTCGGTGGATGGATACAATTACGAGAGTAACATTCAGAAACAACTCGCAGTTGCCGGTCTTTCGGCAATCGCTGAGAATCACTTAGATGCCATCAGCGGTGGCGAGTATAAGCTTCTCTATATCTTGCGAAACATGCTTCTGCAGCCGAAGCTTCTCATCATGGATGAACCAGATGTATTCCTGGATTTCGAGAACATCATCGGGCTGACAAAGCTCATCAACAACTACGAGGGAACAATTCTCACCATCACGCACAACCGTCTTCTCCTGAAACAGTGCTTTAACCGCATTTTGCATATCGAAAACATGCAGCTTCAGGATTTCGATGGAAACTTTGAAGAATACAATCGTTGGCTGATGGAGACACGGGTGGAAGTCTTTGAGACCGCGCAGGATTTTAAGGACTATATCGATGCTCAGCAGAAGCTTGTCGAGAAAATTCGAAAGAGCGCAGAGTTCACATCCGATCCGAAGAAAGGTCGTCAGCTTCAGGCGCGGAAAAAATTAGTGGAACGCATGAAGACGCTAAAAGGCGAAGATCCATTCCTGGAGATTCACGATGAAGCTTTCGATTTTCCTTCGGTAAAAAGCACCGATGTCGATGAATTTGATGCGGATGCATCCGACCAAATAGATGATGATTTGAAGCCGGAAAAGGATGCCGATGGCGAAGTTATCTGGAGCCTAGAAAATTACTCGCTAACATATGACCGAACCATTCTCGAGAATGTCTCGTTCTCCATTGCGAAAGGTGACAAAATTGCCATCGTTGGTGCAAACGGTACCGGAAAATCCAGCATGCTTCGAGATATTTATGAGCAGATGATGGATACCGAACTCGCAGACAAAGTCGGATACTTCCGTCAAATTACGGAGAATAATCCAGCCAAGAAACTTTCGGGCGGGGAACGAAACAAAGAACAGCTTCGTGCCCTGTGCGATTCGAACTGCTCGATTTTGCTCTTGGATGAGCCGACCAGTCATCTCGATTGCTATGCACAGATTGCACTCGAGAAAGCGTTGCAGCGATATCAAGGAACGGTATTGCTGGTTTCCCATGACTTCTTTACAATTACTAGCTGCGCAGATCGCATCTTGATTCTCGAGAACGGCACACTGCGTGAGATGAGTGGCCGTGCTTACCGCAAATCCATCTATAAGAATTACTTTGACAGCGATATTTTTGAAAACGAGCGTAAGCGTATTGAAATAGAGACGAAAGTTACTTCTCTCATTCAAAAAAAGCGGTTTGATGAAGCAAAAGCACTTCTAGGAATGAACATTTCGAAATAGTTGCAATATTTTTGCAAAAGATATAAAATCTAACTGTATTTTGAAATATAATTTCACTTTGAATGCACATCCAAACATCGTATTACGTGTAATCATGTACATCTGGGAGGGAACATTCATCAATGGCGACAGACAACACGATAACCGAGAGTATATATAAAGAATTATACCGTGAGATTACCCATCACGAATTACATCCAGGAGAAAATCTCACGTTAACTGTATTGAAGAAGAAATTCAATGTAAGCCACACGCCGATTCGCGAAGCACTGACGAGACTCAGTGCTGACGGCTTAGTCGATTACCTTCCTAACAAAGGCATGCGCGTGGTCAATCTCACGGAAACAGAAATCCGTGAACTCTTCCAATTCACCGCAGAACTGGAAGTCCTTGCTCTTCGTTTCTGTAGCAGTGCGTTCACACTTGCACCGCTCATCAGCGAACTCGAGTCCATGATTGAGGATGAGATGAAAGCACTTGCAGAAGAAGATATTGATGCTTGGCACCAGGTGTCCGGTCACTTCCACAACATCTTCTACCGTTACTCTGATAACCGCTACTTGAATGAGACAGCCGAACGCATGGGGGCTCGAATGGAACTCATGTCCTATGTATACTCTGGACCTGGGTCAGAGACGAAAATTCACCAACGCCACATTGGAATCTATG
>CAVFWT010000127.1:0-4386 GCA_963626305.1 bacterium
TCGTATATGTTGCACCATCCTCGATGTCATCTATGTTCGAAACAATTTGTTTGCGTTCGTCCAAAACCGCTGCGTAGCCCCGTTCCAGAATTCGCTGGGGATTTCCTTCCCGAAGATGGAGCACTGCTTGTTCAAGCTGATGGCGCACGTTCTGAATTTTCATTTTCATATTAGACTGAAGCAGCTTGGTAAAAGAATCTACGACTTGATTCTCGTTGACGATTTTCCATCGGAGTGCATCAACAAGTACGTTCCTGTATTCTACAATATTCTTTCGAAGCTCATCCGTGTCCGGAACGGCAATCTCAGCGGCTTCACTCGGCGTCGCCGCTCGCACATCTGCCACAAAATCCGATATCGATACGTCAGGTTCATGCCCAACGGCAGATATAACAGGAATTTCGGATGCAAATATTGCTCTTGCAACGCCTTCATCATTAAAGGCTTGCAAATCTTCCGCAGATCCGCCCCCTCGTCCGACAATGAGTAGGTCAATCGGACGTTCGTTACAATTGACTTCATTCGCTGTCTGAATTGCTTCACAAATGCTCTCTGGAGCATATATTCCTTGCACATTACAAGGAAATACGAGTAAATTGACGAAATCGTTCTTCTTCGTAATAATTTTACGAATATCCCGAAGTGCATCTCCTTCCGTTGATGTAACAATACCAATACACGATGGAAAGGATGGCAACGTTTTCTTATATTTCGAATCAAAAAGGCCCTCTTGGTAGAGTTTGTTCTTCAATGCATCAAACGCCGCTTTCACAGCACCGATGCCAGCATCTTCCATATAATGAACTTGCAACGAATAAGTACCACCCTTCGCATAGACGCGAACAGTACCCACGACCGTTACCTTACGCCCATTCTCAAGGAGTTCTTTCGGTATTCCAGAAAGTCGATTTTTCCAGATAACACTTCGAATCACGCAGTTTTCATCTTTGAGCGAAAAATACGCATGTCCTTTGATAGAAAGCCCAGAAATTTCGCCTTCTACAGCGATATTTCGGAGGTTGAAATCGCTATCAATTTTCTTCGCAATGTATTCATTAATTTGCGTTACGCTTACAGCCTTCATGAAGCATTCTCCCTCCCAATAAGGATATTCCTACCGCATTATCGCCGGAAAGAATCGGATTTCCAAAATAAATACGACACTGGTCCTTCTGCGGGTTCCATGAGTTCGAATAGCGACGAAGCGTCTCACTGGCGGAAACACCGCCTGCCATAATAACAGTAGGAACATGATACTTATCACTTAAGAATATTGCCGTCTCATGAAGTAGCGCTTCAATACGGCGAAATACACCCGGAACAACCGTGTCGCCTTCTTTTTCCACATACTTTCGAACCTGCGTTTCCATGCCGGATAGGTTAAAATAACCATCGGTTATACGAACCTTAGTCGGAAGTGTACTGACTTCTTTTTCGCACGCAATTCGGTCCAAATACTTCCCTGCCGGAAAGGAATAACCGAGCTGGACCCCGGTCCGATCTAGAAGCTGCCCGATACTGATATCTTTCGTACCACCGACAATTTGCTCTTCGTATCCTTCTTTCGTTCTTCGGCACAGGAGACATTCCGTTGTTCCTCCGCTCAAATGGAACAGCAAAAACTGTTCATCCGGCACGTCCGGTAAACTAGAAAGAATGGCTTCAATATGCCCTTCTTGATGCGAAAATTGATACATCGGAACATTCAATGTAGATGCAATCACGGTACCGGTTTGAAGACCTGAAAGGAAAACCGGCATATATGAACCTTCAATATTTCTCGGTCTCGACGATACAGCCACTGCCTGAATATCCCTTGGATTAACCTGTGCCATCGCTTCCTGTATGAACGTCGGCAAGACTTGACAATGTTGAAAGAACGCAACCGATTGGCGAAGTCCGCGTTCACCCTGTTCGACTTTGAGAAATTCGGAGCGCTGATAATACACTTTTCCCATTTCATCTGTTACAGCGACCGACGTTTTGTAATTCGATGTATCGATACCCAGCGTCAAACGACTCATGTTCTACTTGTCCTTCGCAATCTTTCCAAGCACTGCATTCACAAAAGCATAGGAGCGATCTTCGCCGTACTTCTTTGCGATACGGACTGCCTCGTCGATAGCAACGCTATCTGGAATAGAATCCATATAGCAAATTTCAGCCGTTGCGATGCGCATAATCGCCAAATCGATTTTACCCATTCTGGCAGTTGACCATTTCTCTGTATGGCTGTTAATCGTCGCGTCAATTTCATCCAGGTGATCGCGAATGACATCCAGTGTTTTCAGAGCTTGTTTCTCTTCCATAACATCCTGATGTTCTTGAATGACCGTGATATTGCGATAATCGTAGTCATTCATCACTTCCATCTGGAACAGAATCTGCATTGTTTTTTCTCTAATTTCTTCTCTTTTCTTCATTTTCTAACGCCTATTTCTTTTCCACACCTTCAATACCGATATTAATTGCACCAACGGTGCACTCCGTATTGTTTTCAATAATTTCTTTTACGCTGTTTTGAATATCATAGGATATTTGGGGAATATTCACGCCGTATGCAACAACGATATGAATATCTGCGGTCAGCTTGTCATCTTGTCGATTGAGATGAATTCCAGGATTCTCTTTCTCGCGTCCAAGAAGATTTGTAAAAGTATCTGTGATACTCCCAGCCAATCGAACGACTTCAGGATAATGCAGGACATCTTTTCCTATCAACCGTATCAGCCGCTGATCTTCTTTCGCTGCGGCATTCTTACTTTTGTCTGCACTCATGCTCAACTCCTATCCGCTTCTTAGATGCCAAACTCAAAAGCTGGTACTATTCTTCCGATTCATCCACGTCTGGAATCACTTGAATTTTCACCCTTTCAATACGGCGATCCTTCACACTGACAATCTGGAAAGACAAGTTCTCGTATGTGAACGGTTTGTATTCCACTTCTTCTTTCGGAATTTCTCCCATGAGGTCAATGATGAACCCTCCGATGGTTTCGCTGTTCTCCGATTCTAGGTTGATATTGAGTTCCTCTGCGAGATCGTCCAAGTAAACGTTACCATCCACCAAATACGTGTATTCGTTTAGCTTCTCGATGACGCGTTCATCTTCATCGAACTCGTCAGCAATATCGCCTACAATCTGCTCGATGATATCTTCAATGGATACCAATCCACTAAATCCACCGTATTCATCAATCAGAATCGCAATGTGGTTTTTGCTCTTTTGCAATTCAACGAACAAGGAATCAATATTCTTCGTCTCCGGAACGAAATATGGCTTTCGAAGGATTTCTTCAAGATTCAGATTGTCAAACCCCTTCTGACTAGCTTGGTACAGATAATCTTTAATGTGAAGCATTCCGATGATATTATCGGCATCATCTCGGTAAACCGGAATGCGGGAATATCTCAGCTCCATCAATTCATCGAAGTATTCTTCGCGATCATCATCAATGTCAATCATGAACACATCGGTTCTCGGCGTCATAATTTCGTATGCGAGTAAGTCATCGAACTCAAATATGCTATCAATCATTCGATGTGCTTCTTCTTTGATTTCTCCCGATTCCTGGCCTCGGTCAAGCATCGACATTACTTTATCCTCGGAAAAGTAAATGTCGTCCACATCCGTATTTTTCCGCATAATCAACAGAAAAAGGTTCGAACATGTGACACAAATTTTGACGAAAGGCCAAGTAATATAATAGATGAATTGCTGGAATCCGACCATTCGAATGCTGCAATTGTTCGATTGCGCGGCCATTTTTTTCGGTAAAATATCGACAATTCCGATGAAGATCAACAAGAATATCAGATATCCAAGTGCAACAAATCTAGTGTCTTGGAATGTGCTGTGCATAATCCGTCGAAACAACAAAATAGCGCCGAGCAAGGTTACATAACTAATAAACAAATTCGCATAATGGTATTCTGACGGCTTCTGAATAAAACGCAAAACCGATTGAACGCGGCGATTGTCTGGATGATCTTCGTTCAGTTCCTTAATCGTATTTCGGTCCGTGTTGTCCAGCGAACGTTTTGTCGCTGCTACGAGTGCATAGATGATGCACAAAATAACAATTCCGATAATGTACCATTGCAAAGGTATATCACTAGAGTCTGATAACATAATTTTTTTCTCCTATTTCTTCTTACGTAAAATGGAATATTTAACGGGTTTATGTTCAAACGGAATCCGCAAAACTTGCTTCGGATGCGGAGCGCTTTCGATATGTTTTCCTTCTTCGTCGCGCATCGTTGTGACCGTTTCTTCATAGAACGATTGTCTTGGACTCATTACTTCAATGGTGTCACCGATGCTGAATTTATTTCGTTGCTGCACGATTGTTTCACCCGTGTCTGGGTCTTCGCCCATCACTACGC
>CAVFWT010000128.1:0-4283 GCA_963626305.1 bacterium
TTGCATGGAAGAACAGGACATCCATGGAGTCGTACTCATCGCACAGCACCGGAATGACGCCCCAGGAGAGTGCCAATTTGCGATATGCCTTCGGGCGACTTGTCGTACCGATAATCGGCACTGCGTTGCGGAAACGACTAACCATTCTCGCAGTCAAACCGCTGACCGAACTTACAATCAGGCACTTCGCATCCACATCCACTGCCATGAGGCAAGCCGAATGAGACAGTGCATCCAAGATACTTTCCGTCGTAAAATCCGTCTTTCGGAATCGCTTGCGATAATCGATGTGCGACTCTGTATATTCTGCAACTTCCGCCATCGTACGAACCGCTTCTACCGGATATTTACCGGCAGCACTCTCTCCCGAGAGCATCACTGCCGAAGCACCTTCGTAGACAGCATTCGCCACATCGGAGATTTCCGCACGAGTCGGACGAATGTTGTGAATCATGGATTCCAGCATCTCTGTCGCAACAATTACAATCTTACCCATCATGCGGCACTTCGATACGATTTTCTTCTGAATGGAAGGAACTTCCACGAATGGAATTTCTACACCGAGGTCACCACGCGCAACCATGATACCATCCACAACTTCGGAGATTTCTTCCACATTTTCCACCCCAGAACGGTTCTCAATCTTCGCAATGATGTCAATTTCCTGTCCGCCATTTGCATCAAGGAAGTCTCTCATTTCCTGTGCATCCTGCTTCGTGGATACGAACGAAGCCGCTACGTAATCCACATCCTGCTCGATACCGAACAGCAAGTCCTTCTTATCCTGCTCACTGAGGAAATCGTTACTCAGCAGCTTCCCTGGGAAGTTCATGCTCTTACGGTCGGAAAGTGTTCCGCCAGTCTCAACCGTCGTGATGACATCGTTTCCCTTGACGTTCTTGACAACGCAGACAACAAGTCCGTTGTTCACGAGAATACGGTCACCTTTCGCGAGGTCCTTCGCGAAGCCCTTGTAACTGACCGAAACACGTGTCTCATCGCCCTCTACTTCATCTACGGTAAAAGTAAATTCCTGTCCATCCTTCAATTCGACCTTGTGATCCTTGAACGTTCCAATTCGGTATTCCGGACCCTTTGTGTCCAGCATAATCGGAATTGGCATCTGCAATTCCTCGCGCACCTTGCGAATCATCTTGATGCGCTTAAGATGTTCTGCGTGATCACCGTGCGAGAAATTCAATCTCGCTACATTCAATCCCGCTTGACACATCCGGCGAAAAACATCTTCCGATTCGCTTGCCGGCCCGATGGTGCAGATGATTTTGGTTTTTCTCATAATACTCACCCTGTTTCTTTCCTTTCTCCTGTTCTTTCTATCCTATAGGTGATTTGTATATATCGATAAGCGGTCGCTAGACGGTAATGATGTTGTCCAGTTCGCCACAATCTTCAATTTGATTCTTGCCACCTGTGATGACAATTCCCCCGTTTTTAATCGCCTCCGCCAGTGGCTTTGCGTATCGCACAAGACTTTCTGGCGTCGAAGCCAGTACACGGCGACGTTCCTTGCAGCGATCTTCATATGTCCGCTGACTGAAGTACAGACTGTCTGCGCTTGCGCCCTTGAGTCTCGGCGTCATCACGCGAGACGAATCGGAAACGGCTCCGATGATGAATCCGGTCATATCCGGATTGGAAGCGACGAACGATTCCAGGAAATCACCGACGGTCGTGTATGTCTCCAGCGACTTCGCTCCGCTCGGATCTCTGTAAGAATAACAAGCAATCAAGCCCGATGTTCCGGCAGTCAACCCAGTGCCATATGCACCGCCCTGTACGCGGATGACATTCCAGAGGTACGCATAAGAAATGATTCGTGCCGCCAGAGAGAGCTCTCCGTTCCACTTCACACCATATGGGCAAATATCTCCGCCGCGAATAGCGAAAGAAATATCCGCTGGAATTACGATTCCTTCTTTGCGTTTACCCCACGGTTTCAAGCGGAAATCACCGACTTCCTTCTCGTATCCTCGGTTTACCGCAAGACCAGTGGTAAATGCTTTTACCATCGTCTCCACATCGGCATCGCTGCCACCGGTGATGCTCAAGGTCATTCGGTTCACGTTCGCAAATTTGTGGAGAGCCTGCTCCAACGATTTGCAAAGTGCGTCTGCATCCCAGTTCTGTTCCTGGTTCTTCATCCAATCGTAATACGTCAGGCCATCCGTACACTCGTTAACCACGCCAGTTGCCGTATACATCGCCGAAAGGCGACGCATTCCGAGGGAGTGACCCGACATTGCGATGTCCTGCTGCATTTCGCCTCGGTCCTGCATCAGAATTTTGCGAATCGCATCCTGATCCGAGAAATCCGTCGATGTGAGAATTTCCGTGATAATCGATATCGCGTTCTCCAGGTTGTTCGGCAGTGTGCTCAGCGTCGCTACCATTTTCGTTGTGTATCGAGTGCTATCATCCTTCTCCGTGAACGCACTCGTGCTAAAATTAATATTTCCGCAATACAGACGGCTCCGATTCAACAGCTGAGTAGCGGTGGATTCCTGGGTATTCAGCTTACCCAGAACTTCTGTCAGGAACGAAATGCGAGACAGTTCTTCCTGCGTGCAGTCGGAAATGTCAAAGAATGCATTCACGTAGAGCACGCCATTCGTCGGCATGTCGTGTACGAGAACGGCCGTTCCATCCAGCTCATGAGTTTCTGTCGCAAGATTTTCCGGCATGTCTTGGATATCTTCCAACGTCAAATGTGGAAGTTTCTGCAAGTCCTCTGGTGTATCTTCGTGATTCTGCCATTCTTCGAGGTTCTTCTCCTGCTGAATGTATTCCTGGCGTTCTTCGTCTGACCACTTCGCAGCTACATTCAGAATTCGAGTGTTTTCTTCTTCTCTTCGCTCTTCGCCAGCCGTAACGGACGGCTCGAGAATCACTTCACAGAAGTGTGGATTCTCAAGGTATACCTCACGAAGTAACTGCTCAAAATATCCATCTTCAACTTTCGCGCGGAGGTTCTCGAAGAGATCACCCACTTGAAGATTGGCTTCTGGCTTACCACCGTAGAGCCAGCTCTCCAGGATGTTGAATCCGAAAATTAAGCCTTGCGGATACGTTCCGTAATCGCGCTCGCGCATGACGAACTCTGTATTCGCCATCGCAGAATAAATTTCCTCGTGATCCAAGCCTTCCTCAGATAATCTTCTCATTTCACCAAAAATCAATTCGCGGATGCGCTCGGTGTTTTTGTCATCGTAATTGCGCACTTCAATGCGGGCGTACGGCTGACGAACGGAATCCGTGATGGAGACGATGACATCCTCTGCCAAGTTTTCATCTAAGATGCACTTCGGCAGCGGAGAATTGTTGTTGTGCGCCAATACGCTGTGCAGTACATGCATCGCAAGCAGTCGCTCGCGGTCATCATAGTCACCGATTACACCGCCCCATGCGATGCGCATACGCGGTTCATCTTTCTCTTCTTCACCGATTTCGTATATCACACGCTGACTTCCGCCATTTACCGGTGCCTGTTTCACCGGGAAATCCACCGGTTCAGCTCTTCTGAACTCCTTCAAAAACTCATCGTTCAGAATCCCCAACATCTCATCGATATCCATGCTGCCATCCAGGAAAATATAGGCATTAGAAGGTGCATAGAATTTCCGATGTGCATCAAGGAAATCTTCATATGTCAGTTCTGGAATGCTCTTTGGGTTTCCACCCGAGTTGTAACGATACGGTGTTTCTGGTAAAAGTGCGATGTTGAGCGCATCATCCAGCAATTCATCTGCATTCGCCATTACACCCTTCATTTCATTGAATACCACACCGTTGTACGAAGGCTTCCCTTCGTCATCAAACGCATAGTGCCATCCTTCTTGGCGGAAGATGTTTGGATTCTTGTAAATGGCTGGGTGCAACACGGCATCCATATATACTCGGACGAGATTGATAAAATCTTTTTTGTTTTTACTAGCAACCGGATAGACGGTCTTGTCGGGGAACGTCATAGCGTTGAGAAAGGTATTCAGCGAATTCTTCACCAGTTCCACGAACGGCTCCTTGACCGGATAACGATCCGAACCGCAGAGCACAGAATGTTCCAAGATGTGGAATACGCCCGTATCATTCCAAGGAAGTGTCCGGAAAGCGATGCCGAACGTCTTGTTCTCTTCTTCGCGTTCCAGCCATACTAGTTTGAGACCGGTCGGCTCGTGCTCCATCTCGTGCAGAGTTCCCTGAAGTTCCTCCAGCGTCACTTGCCGCTTCACCTGGAATGAATGTAGTGTCATGTCTTTCTTTAAATT
>CAVFWT010000129.1:0-4217 GCA_963626305.1 bacterium
ATATACGATACTCCTTCAAGATGGCCGTTTCAAAGCAACGGTTACGAATAAAGAAAGGAATTAGGCATGGAAAAAAGTTTCTCTCAATCCCTTCGAGCTTTGCAAGATGCGGCGGAGAAAATTGGTCAGCCAGCAACTTCGCTGGAAGATGCACTAAAATTATTTGACGAGGGAATTCAGGAGTCCGAGTATTTGAACGAAATCCTGAAAAATGCCGAACAGAAAATCGAAGTATTTGAAAAATCCGAACAATCTACCGGAGTAGATACTGACGAGGAGGCGGAGATTGATGAATAATTACGATTTCTATAAAGACTTGGTAGAAAAGCATCTTATGGATTACATTCCAACTGTCTCCCCCAAATCTCGTACGCTTTTTGAAGCGATGCGCTATAGCGTATTGAGTGGAGGGAAGCGAATTCGTCCGGTATTGCTTCTGGCTACCTGTGACTTTGCAGGCGGAGATGTCTACGAGGCGCTTCCATATGCTTGTGCACTGGAATACATTCATACGTATTCCCTTATTCATGATGATCTTCCGGCGATGGATAATGACGACCTTCGCCGTGGAAATCCGACGAACCATAAAGTATTTGGTGAAGCAATGGCAATTCTTGCCGGAGATGGACTGCTGAACACCGCACATGAAGTCTTGCTTCGCAATTTGACATATTACTTTGATAACACCACAAAACTGAAGAATCACGTCAAAGCCGCACTCTACATCTCGAAGAGTGCCGGTATCAATGGCATGATTGCGGGACAAGTTGCAGATATTGAGGGTGAAACGAACGGTTGTTCGAAAGAGATGCTGGATTTCATTGACTCAAACAAAACAGGAGCACTTCTTTCGGCCCCAATCGTTGCAGGCATGTATCTTGCAGGCGCACCGGAGAAAACGCTGGATGATTTTCTTCATTATTCGGAAATGATTGGTCGTGCGTTCCAAATTTCTGACGATATTCTGGATGTTATTGGCGATGAATCCGTAGTCGGAAAGAAAGTCGGCAAAGATGCAGACCTCGGCAAGTGCAACTATGTTGCAGTGCTTGGCATGGAACAGGCAAAGGCAGAACTCCATGAACTGACCGTTCAAGCGGTTCAGCTTATGGAAAAATATGGCGAAAATGCGCAGTTCTTCATTGACTTAGCGCAGAAGCTGGAAGGAAGGAATTCGTAATGCTGTACGATCTTGAAAATGAAGATTTACGCGCAATTATCAAAGAATCCAGCTACGAAGATCTCGATGCACTCGCTCAAGACCTTCGCGACTTTATCGTGGAGAAGGTTTCGAAGACGGGCGGACATCTTGCATCGAATCTAGGCATTGTGGAGACTTCAATTGCAATTCATCGCGTCTATGACACTTCGGTGGATCGTGTCATTTTCGATGTAGGGCATCAATCCTATGTGCATAAAATTATCACGGGTAGAGCTAATCAGTTCGACACACTGCGCCAATACAAAGGGCTTTCGGGATTTCCAAAAGGAAGAGAGAGCATTCACGATGCGTATGATACGGGTCACAGCAGCACTTCCATCAGTGCTGCAATGGGCTACGCGACAGCACGAGACTTAAATGGGGAAAATTACAACGTGGTTGCAGTTATCGGTGATGGTTCGATGACGGGAGGTCTCGTATATGAGGCACTGAATAATATCGGTGCGTCTGGAACGAACCTAAAAATTATTTTGAATGACAATGGCATGTCTATCGCTCGAAATGTCGGTGCAATGCCAAAGCATCTGAACAACCTTCGAATGTCGAAGAATTATAACAAGGTGAAAGATAATATTCGTTCAACCATAGACAGCATCCCGATGGTGGGTCCGAAGGTCCATGAATCCATCAGCCAGACGAAGAAAAAACTGAAATATTCCCTTCTAGACCAAGAGGGAATACTCTTTGAAGATCTTGGAATTAAATACTTTGGACCAATCGATGGTTTTGATATCAAGGCATTGGTGGATGCTTTTGAGGCTGCAAACGAGTATGACGGTCCGGCAATCGTTCATGTTATCAGTAAGAAAGGCAAAGGCTATTATTGGGCCGAAAAGTATCCGCGGAAATTCCACGGAGTTGGTCCATTTGATATAGAAAACGGTAATATATTATCGTCAACTAGCGGTCCGAGTTACTCAAAAGTGTTTGGCGATAAATTAGTCGAATTAGCAGATGTGGATTCTTCTATTGTCGCGATTTCTGCAGCAATGGGAACAGCAACGGGACTTGGCCCGTTCTACAAAGCACATGAAGACCGCTTTTTCGATGTTGGAATTGCGGAAGCACATGCAGTGACGTTTGCAGCCGGAATGGCGAAAGGGGGCATGACGCCTGTCGTTGCCATCTATTCGTCCTTCTTGCAGCGTGCGTTCGACCAATTAATCGAAGACGTTTGCTTACAGAACTTGCATGTTGTATTTGCGGTTGACCGTGCTGGCTTGGTTGGAGCGGATGGCGAAACTCATCATGGAATGTTCGATCTTTCGTATTTAACGATGATTCCGAACATGACGGTTCTATGTCCGGCGGATGGTTATCAGCTAGAGGAAATGCTGGAATATGCCATCAAAGAATTGGATGGTCCGGTTGCCATTCGATACCCGCGAGGTTCCTCTGCAGGAAATCATCTCCGGCTAAAACCATTTATCGGTGTTAATCCCGTTCTTTCCGAGGGCGTAGACGTGACGCTTCTTCCAGTCGGTGCAATGTTGGACAACGCCCTCATTGCGGCATGCAAACTTCGTGAAGCGAATTTGGATGTTGGTATTACGCTGATTAATATTTTAAAACCTACAGATATGATTTCTATAAATTCAACTTCTAAACTGCTGGTTACCTTGGAAGACAATACTATTCGAGGCGGATTCGGAACGGTTGTGGATCAACTCTATAGCAAATCTTCTGTTGATGTGATGAATTTCGCATTACCGGATCAATTTGTCGAACAGGGAACAATTGCAGAGCTTCAGAAGGAATGCAAAATTTCTCCGGATGATGTGGTGAAAGGAGTATTAGATTACTTTGAAGAAAGAAAGGCTTGATGTTATTCTAGTCCAGAAAGGTTTGGTTGAATCTCGCGATAAAGCGAAGAGAACCATTATGGCTGGTCTGGTTACAGTCGATGGACAGATTGAAGATAAAGCAGGACAGAAATTTGATCCGGAACAGGAATTTGTCGTAAAGCAGAAACTTTGCCCTTATGTCAGCCGCGGTGGATTGAAGCTGGAAAAAGCGATGGAAGTCTTCCCAATACAACTGAAGGATGCAATTTGTATGGATATGGGCGCTTCGACAGGTGGATTTACGGATTGCATGCTTCAAAATGGTGCGTCCAAAGTATATGCACTGGATGTTGGCTATGGTCAACTCGATTACAAGCTTCGTGTTGATCCTCGTGTTATCAACATGGAGAAGACAAACATTCGATATTTGGATACCGACCTCATCTTGGATCCAATTGATTTTGTTTCCATTGATGTATCGTTCATTTCGGTGAAGCACATGTTTCCTGTTGTAAAGAAGGTCCTTCGTGAAAATGGTCATATGGTTTGCCTGATTAAGCCACAATTTGAAGCGGGAAGAGAACAGGTGGGGAAGAACGGTATCGTTCGCGACCCTGAAGTGCACCGAGAAGTCATTGAGAAAGTTCTCGGATATGCAATGGAGAACGGACTTAAGCCTATCGGACTCAGTTTCTCTCCAGTAAAAGGCACCAAGGGAAACATCGAATATCTATTGTATGCCGAAAATGTTGTCGCTAACGATGTGGATGTGAAATCTGCGGATAAGAGCGATACGAACTCGAATGTAGAAATGGACAATGATGGGAAGTCTGCTGATTTTGCAGAACTCTTTGAATCTTTCCGTGAAGATGTGATTCCGAATATTGTACGGGAAGCACACTCGGATTTGGATTAATTACGACATTTTATTTTTATCAATATTAGAATCTAGCAGATATTAATATTTTGCTAGGGAAGTAGAAGGAGCTAAGAATGGCACTGTCACCGATGATGCAGCAATATTTGAAAGTCAAAGAGGAGAATCCAGACTGTCTGATTCTCTTTCGTCTGGGTGACTTCTACGAATTGTTTTTTGATGATGCGAAGACGGCTTCACGCGTGCTTGAGTTGACGCTGACTGGTCGCGCCTGTGGTCTCGAAGAACGTGCACCGATGTGCGGCGTTCCTTATCATTCGGCAGATACCTATAT
>CAVFWT010000130.1:0-4173 GCA_963626305.1 bacterium
GTCGGTGGACACTGCGACCAATATGTATTTTTCAATTTTATCGATTTGTTCCATAAGTTCCATTCTATCTGTATGTATTATATGCAGTCATTTTCCCATTTTTCGAATATCCACATTATCCGAAGATTTACATGGTCAAATATCTGTGTGCTCTTTTGCACGATTCTTGCAGAGTGAACATCTAGGCGTTTTTCCGAAGTTCCATCGCCTGAACAGCAGCCTTTGCAGCCGCGGTTGCATCTGGCGTGTAGATGTCTGCCCCGATGTTGTCGCAATAATCCTGATTAATCGGAGCCCCACCAATCATAATGACAACATCATCACGGATTCCACGCTCCTTGCAGAGATTCACAACGGTACGCATTTCCTCCATCGTTGTGGTAAGCAGCGCGGAGCAGCAGATGATGTCGCATTGCTGGTTTTTCGCCGTATCGACGAATGTCTCGGCAGCAACGTCGCTGCCGAGGTCGATTACGTCAAAACCATTTCCCTCGAGCATGATTTTAACCAAGTTCTTCCCGATATCGTGCATGTCGCCCTTAACGGTACCGATGCACACTTTACCCGGCGATGCGTCTGCACTTTCCACCAGTTTCGGCTTCAAAATATCAAGCGCTGCTGTCATGCATTTTGCCGACATGAGCATTTCCGGCACGAACAGTTTACCTTCGGAGAACGCATCACCGACAGCAGTCATACCTTTGACGAGGCCGTCATTCAGAATTTCCTGTGCAGAATATCCATGTTCAAGCGCCTCATTGCACGCCTTTTCAACACGCTGACGATTACCTTTCATCAGCATGCTTGCAATTCGTCCAATCGGTGAAGTTTCCTCTGCAATCAAGTCACTGCCGTCTTGCGCCACGCTTCCATTCGTCCCATCCGCAGACAGCGAGAACTCTTTCTTCGTCACTGGGAAGTTATAGTGCGGGAAATGAACACCGCTGTTGTAACGCTGAATTTCCTCATCAATAATCGGATCCACATGTGGGAAAATAGTTCCTTTTACCCCGTATGTGATGGACGGGATGAAATGGCCCAGCGTTCCGTTACGCTGAAGCATGTCGCGCATGTATTTCCGGATTTCGTCTTCTGACGAATCTGTTCGGTCAATTTCCGCACCGACGCCGCCCATGACAATCATGCGCCCATCCAAGTGCTCGATAACCTTCGGAATGTTGTTCTCCGGCAGTATTCCCTGCCAGCACTGGATTCCGATGTCTACCATATCGTCAAGAATCGGAACGAGATACGAATCCGAGTGGTGCACGGCAATGCAGCCTGCATCACGAATTTCCTTGTAGAACTTGCGATACGGTTCTTTGAAGAACTCACGCCAGATTTCCGGCTTCATGAAGAGCTGGTTCTGTGCACCCCAGTCATCGTGCGAGAAAATCATATCCGGCTTGAGTCCTTTGATGAGAAGGCGCACGAAATCCAGGCGGAATTGCAGGATATAATCAATCAGTTCGTGCATTTCCTTCGGATGCTCGTAAAGATTGGTCAATGTATCCTCAAAGCCCATCAGGAAGTGACATTGTTCAAAAATTCCGGTACCCATGAAGCCCGCAACGAGGCGCTCTCCATTGGCACGCTCAAATTGCTTCTGTCGAAACTCTTCCCATCCCTCATTGCAGTTCGCATAGAGGTCTGGTGCGTGCACCACTTCTTTCCAATGTGTAATGTCTTTGAGCACCGTTGCTTCTTCTGAGTGCACGGGGATTGCACCAGGGGCGTCTTCAGGGAAAGCAATGGTTACGCCCCAGCGGTCAACGGATGTCGTTCCGCGTGCCCGTCCCGCTCTTAGATAGTTATTGACAGGATCACCAAAAGCCAGCTGAATCGCTTCATACTGATCCAGCAGTCGATCTGGTTTTCCATCCTTCTTCAGCAACTCCAGGAAAATTTCCTTCGGCGTCATCTTTGATGTCATTTGGGATGTCATTGCGCTCCTCCTCATGTATTCATTGCACTTGCTGTGCACATTAAAATGTCATATTAATCAATCAGAACAAGGCTTGTGTAAGTGATGGTCAACGGTCCGTAGTCATATGATAATCCCGACTGCGTTGCCACCTCATTCACCATCAAACCGTAAGCTTCCATCGAGATGAAAAGCTGCTCGGGATACCGGCACGCGCGTTCCGGATACGTGCACTTCCGACAGCGAGTACATGCGCCTGCGCCCATCGGAAGGCATCCCGGATATTGGAAGCGGAGTTGCCGAACAAGCGTGTCGAATCGTTTCTTCTGCAGTTTCTCTGCCCGAAACACGCCATCTGAATCAAACTCATCGCTCATTGCTCCTGTCGTCTGAACAATCACTCCGCGGTGATACTTTGCAGCCAGCTCTCGACTTCGCTGCAAAGTTCCGATTGCTGGCGGACAACTCCATCGCGTCCCATACGCTCGGCAATTTCCGCCGGAGCACATTGTACGCACCTCTTCTCGGAACTGAAGTGCCCCCATATTCAGCTCTGCGACATGGTCAAATCCTACGTCATTCGCCAAGCTAATAATCTCTTCTGTCGTCATGAACCCCTCCTTGGGTATGCATTGTGTTATTATACCATCTTCCGACACGTATTGTCTTGACACACACAAAAAACACTGACTATAATTGAGATAATATTTTGAAACGAAAGCCTTATTTATAGATAAAAGGAGATTCAAATGGAACTGCATTTTCCGATTCTGCTCGATGGAGCAACCGGAACTGAATTACAGAAGAAAGGTTACTCTGGTGGTGTCAGTGCAGAGCACTGGGTGCTAGAACATCCACATGCAATTGAAGAGCTTCACCAAGAGTATATCGATGCCGGAAGCGATATTGTCTACGCACCTACTTTTGGCGCAAACCAAGTCAAATTAGAAGAATACGGCATCTTCAACAAGGTTTCGGAATACAACCACCGCCTGGCGAAGATTGCATTAGATAATGCAGCGGGCAAAGCGCTTGTCGCAGGCGATATTTCACAGACAGGGAAATTTCTGAAGCCAATCGGAGACACTTCATTCCAGGAAATGATGGACATCTACGAAGAGCAGGCTCAGGCGCTGGAAGAAGCCGGGGTCGACCTTTTCGTTATAGAAACAATGACCAGCATCTCCGAAGTCCGTGCCGCCGTCTTGGCAATTCGCAAAGTATCGCAGCGTCCAATTCTGGTCTCAATGACTTGCGAAGAGAACGGGCGAACCGTCATGGGTTGCGACGTGGCCGCTGCACTGGTTATCTTCCAGAGCATGGGTGTGGACGCTTTCGGTCTCAACTGTTCTGCCGGTCCGGATAAAATGCTTCCGCATATTCAGCGCTTGCAGAAGTACGCGACGATTCCGTTGATTGCGAAACCGAATGCCGGCATGCCGCAGACGATTGATGGAGTGACCTATTATGACTGTGAGCCAAAAGAGTTAGCTTCTTATGTAAAAGCATTCGCCGAAGCCGGCGTCGGGGTATTTGGCAGCTGCTGCGGTTCCACCGCAGAACACATCGCTGAAATTCGCAAGGCAATGAACGATATAACATTCCGTACGCCGAATCCTGATTTCGAGGATCAAATTCCCATTGCTACAGAAAAGGATCTCTACTTGCTCCCGAAGAATTTACAGCTCGGCAAAATTTACCCTTGCGATGAGCGATTGGAAGATTACTGCGAACAAGTGGAAGACGATGACGACGCACTCTTCATGACTATTCAGGTTACTGCCGAAGAAGAGCTCGACAACTTGGAGGATTTCCAGTATGCAATCCCGCTTCCGCTCTGCATTCTATGTAACGATGCTGCATTGCTGGAGAAGGCAGTTTGCCTATATCAAGGTCGTGCCATCTATGCCGGCGACTTGCCAGAAGAAGAACTTGTGCCATTGGCAAATCGATATGGATTGATTATTTAAATGGATGTTATGAAGGCGGAAGGAATCCTGCAAAACGAGCAGAAAATATCCTCCTCGGTGGTTTACACGCATCGTGCAAACCACCGGGGAGATATCAAGCAACTGTTATGTTGGGATGATTATCTATTAAGAAGATTTATATTGACTATATCTTGTGTTAGATTTCTAAAGAATTACAAGATGTAATGGTTGAACGATGGTACGAAAATGGTGCATCGTTCAACATGGCACTGGGTATTCTCAAGCTATTAGCGTTGCCGTTATTGACCCATCGCTAGC
>CAVFWT010000131.1:0-4154 GCA_963626305.1 bacterium
CCTTACGACTACGTGCTCGTTCGTGCGGATAACATCAACCTGAGCACCGAGCGGCCGGCACTGATCAAAGCCTTCCAGAAGAGTGGCTGCTCCCGGCGGGGACAGTTCGCCATCCTCGATGATAACCACATTCTCGTCCTACTGGAAAGCACGGCAAAAGAAGGCCGGAACGAATCCAGCAAGCCATCCAGCGACCCGCTGCTTCGAAAGTTCCTCGATTCCTTCCGAAGCAAATTCCCGGATGCCTCAATCGCATGCAGTATCTGCCGAGAGGGAAAGACCCTTCGTGATATTAAGAGCAGCATCAATAAGTGCCACAAAATCCTCCGCATGGGGCAGCTCATATATCCGGAGCAGGACATCTACGATTACGAGATGCTCGGTCCCCTCACCTGGCTCGATATTCCGGAGAACGAGCTCCAGAAGATGCTCTCTGCGTACCAAGCCATCCAGGATGGCGATCGGGATAAGGTACTGGTTAAGACGCTCAAAGTCTACCTCGAGAACAATATGAATTACTCGATTACGGCGGAGAAAATGTACGTCCACATCAACACCATCCGAAAGCGCATCGACAAGATTAACAAGATGCTGGACATCGACTGGAACAATCCTGTCGAACGCATGAAGAATATCATCTTGCTCCAGTTCATCAAAGAAGAATAGCCCGAAAAGCAAAACCTCAAGTGCAGGATTCGGAGTAATTCTGAATTCTTCTTCTCAAGGCAGCAAAGTTCAAGGTAGAAAAATTAATTATGACATTAAAACACCGGCCTCCCATCGTTCGATTTCTCGTTCGAACTTCAGGCGGCCGGTATTCTGTGCATCGTTATTTTATTTTTATAGAGGGTCTCTCTATAGATGGTCTCTCACACGCTCGCAAGGAATTCGTGAATGCATTCATGATTCACGGTATCTGTGAGTTCCTATTGTGGGCTTACTTATTTAACCTTAACCTTAACGGTCTTCTTCACACCGTTGCAAGTTACGTAAATCTTTGCCGTTCCCTTCTTCTTGCCTTTGACAACGCCCTTGCTGCTTACGGTTGCAACCTTCTTCTTCGAAGACTTGTAAGTCACTTTGCCAGACGGGGTACCGGTTGCCTTAATCGTTGTCTTCTTGCCCTTCTTCAGCTTAATCGAGGTCTTATTTACCTTGAGGCTTGGAGACTTCACGGTTACCTTGCACGTTGCGTTGTAGCTTCCGCAAGTTGCAGTAATTGTAACGGTTCCCTTCTTCTTCGCGGTAACGACGCCGGAGCTGCTAACGGTTGCATACTTGGTGTTGGAAGACTTCCATGTTACTTTGTCCTTGAGGTTCGTGGATGCCTTGAGTGTTACCTTGGTGTACTTGGAAGAACCTGCTGTGTAGAGGGTCTTCGAGCTTGCATTCAGCTTGAAGTATCTATCTGCATACTGGAATGTCAGGTTGTTCGCATAACCTTCGGCTTCAACGACGAATTCCGAATCATCGGTTACCGTCAGGTCGGTCAGATCCAGCGTTCCATCTTCCTTGATGATGATCTTCGATTTTCTTCCGGTTGCTGCGTATCTTGTGCCATCTACGGTAACAGCAGTGATTGCTCCAATATAGGATGCCAGCTCATCTGCGGTGTAACCGCTCGCTGCCACCAACTTCTTGTTCGTTGCATCATAGCTTGCCGGCATCTTCTGGGTCGTAACATTGAAGTCTGCATAGATAGTTGCATAATTGTTGCTAGTATCCTTGATTGCCAGGGAATGAGATCCTGGTTCCAGACCGCTTACCGCAATCTTGCCATTCTCGCAAGATACCTTCTCGCCTTCTACGCTGTATTCCACAGCAAAGTCCGAAGGCAGTGTGCTATCGAGTTCTATCGTTGTCTCCTTCGCATCTACATCCATATCGGCTACAGTAGCCTTGACGCCAGTAATCGTTACCACCTTCGTATCCGGAATATCGAATGTGATAATGCCTTTGCTGGTGTAATAAGTAACACTGTCAATTGTCTTGCCCATCATGGACTTATAATGCTCGGAAGATGTCGGGCAATTGTGTACGCTGGTCGTAAATCCGGTGCACCATGCCAGCTCAAATCCCTTCCACATATTCTCTACATGGCGAAGTCCGTAACTGGTTCCATCGGTTGTGTTGACCGTTGCACCATAGATGGTATCGCTGTTGATATCGATATTCTGGCCGAAAGTAGCACTGTCAATATCCAGCTGATAATCGCCGTATCCAGAATCGGTCGACAACGTTGCTTCCGACTCTACTGTCGTTTCTGTCGCACCTACCGTCTTACCAAAGCTGAAGCTTCCATCACTCTCAACGGTCAGTTCTTTGTAATAAGATGGCGCTTCGCTGAGTACATAGTACGAATACGATGGATTCTCGAACAGCGCATCCACGCCGGTATATGTATTGGACGAGGTCTGACCTCTATTCGTTACAGTAACAGTAACCGAATCTTCATCGGTTACCTGCTTCTGGTCCTTCAGAACAGAGGTATCGCTCACCTTAACCGGGAATGTAATACCGGTAATATCCGATCCGTCGGAATTCACGTGATACGATCCATTCGCCATTACACCATTCTTGGTTCTGGACTTGTTCTTGGTTGCCGATGTGAATGCATCCACATCGATATCATTGTTGTTCAGCTCTGCTTTGTAAAACTCTGCATATGGTATGTTCATCATTACATAGACGGCAGCATCCTTGGTTGCTTCCGTCTCTACCGAAGTCGCATCATTCGCAGTTGCCGCGAAAACGGTAGCAGGCAGACCAGTCATCACTATGGAAGCACTCAGAGCAATCGTAGTGATTCTCTTTATTAAGTCTTTCTTGAAATTCTCTTTGGCCATCTGGCTCCTCCTTCTAGTCTTTCCAAATTCATTCCACCAAATTCGAAGTAAACAGCCTTGATTCCTTGCCCATCTCCGGTCAGTTAACAAATTTAAGAGGATTAAAATAATTTGGAATTGCGCATTGTTTGTGCGTGTTAGCGTGGGGTAACGTGCGTAGCCTGTGTTGATGCATGCGGTACATGTGTTGCACGTGCAGAAGCATAGGTTGTCGTTGCGGTAGCATTGGTTGCCATTGCGTTAGCACAAGTTGCTGTTACGCAAGCACAAGTTGCCGTTGCGTTAGTTCACGCTAACTAACTACTGTAGGATACCATATTTTTGCAGAGAATGTCCAGTTAAATTTCGCTAACTGATGATAAGAATTTTTGAAGGATGGGGTGGGGAAGGATGTGGGATAGGTGGTACTGTAGGAACATTAATACCATTTAGTTAATTAGTTGGTTGCATTCGTTCGAGGAAGAAAGGAACAGGGAGCAGCCTTCGGCTGCTCCCTGTTAGATATTAAATTACGCTTATTCTCTTATGCCGGATTACTCAAAATCCACATCGATGACATCTCCACTTTCTGCGTTATCATCACTATCGATATCTTTCGACGGTTCCTCATCACCTTCGGAAATTCCTTCAAAGAAAAGCTTGTAAGATCTATTACCAATTGCTTTCGTCTCTGCCCAGTCTAATCCGCCATTAATTACTCCGCCAACAACAGGTACCACCTTACCAAGATTAAGAATCCCCTTCTCTCCAAACTTCGTAATCAGGCGGAATCCAATCTTCTGATTAATATTCTTAAGAACCTCTCCAGGAATCTTTCGAATCATGCTATTTGCCAGTTTCTGACCAAATTGAACACCAGCTTTCTTAATGACTTCATTGACCGAAACTCCCGCAAGGCAAGCATACGTCAATGTCTGCACCTGGTCACTTTCGACGTCCAGTCCTGCGATATACGCAGTGCAAGCAATCATTCGCATCTGAACATAGAGAACGCTTCCAAGATTAGCCGGTATGGTAAGAGGCATCGTTATCACACCACCTAGCCCAGTAAGAAAACCCGATGTCGTGCACTTCTTAATCTGGTTCTTAATCATTGCCTTTGCTGCTTCATCCGGTGTGATATTTTGCTCCAGATAGTCGTTTGCTAGCTTTTCGATTGGCGGACTTACCTTATCAATTCCAGCAATTGCTTTCTGATAACAAGTGTCCAAAACCTCAAAAATTTGCTCTTGAGTCAAAGCCGGTGCACTGTCTTTAGGATGTTGCGATTCGTTATTCGCATCTTCAAAGTTCGTTGATTCAAATTCT
>CAVFWT010000132.1:0-4144 GCA_963626305.1 bacterium
GTCATACACATGCAGGACAATTCTTCCCACTGACGATTACGAGGTCACTCGTATGGAGCAATTATTGGGGCCTTGAGACGAAAGGGAATACGACCGGCGCTGTGACGTCCGGAATAGGCGTATACGGCCCACCAATTCGCGTGATGAGCAATAGCGAAGTAATGGTATTGAATGTTCAATTCCACCGTTAAATGATATTGATTTCTTGTTGGTTGGATAAGCAATGAATTTCGATAAGTGATTAAATGAGAAACCTATGTGAGGAAGAAAATCATACACTTCTACTGTTCAATGTGATTCAGAATCAAGTACGATAACGCAAATACTATAGTTTTACGTTAGGACGGATAATGAGAAAAGAATTAAAGAAATTAGCAAAAGGAAATCTAAAGAAACACTATGCTTGGATTTTAATCCTCTGCATCTTTGCAAGCTTTTTCGGTGTCGAATACGGAAGTTCCGCCACACTCTCTTTGAATACCGATCGATATCTCGGAATATTTACTTCGTCTGTTTCATCAAGTGTCGAACAAATCGAATCCGATGAATCAGATAGTCTTAGCATTATCTCAATTGCTAAGAAAATTTCAGAAGGCAAAAAAAATGAAGTTCGGAAAGAAATTGAGGCGAGGGAGCAGAAGCTTCGAAATGAAGGCAGCAGCAAAATCCTATCGCGCCGCAAAGGATTAATTTCCAGCATGATGAATTCATACTCTGCAGGAGATTTTCGTTATCACGTAATTCTTGCGTTCATGAATATCTCAGGTTCGAAGAATTTCTCAATTGCGATGATGATTCTTGTCAGCTTGGCTTTCTATCTTTTCGTATGGCTCTTTATCAAAGAAAGTTATCGTATCGTCATGCGAAGGATGATTTTGGAAGGAAGAATTTACCGTCATCTGTCGATGCAGCGTTTTCTTTTTCCTTATGTGACCAAATCTTGGCCGCAGATTGCATGGAATATGTTCGTTACTTCGCTATATAAATTTTTGTGGTCATTTACCGTGGTAGGAGGCATTATTAAAAGTTATTCCTATGCAATGGTGCCATATATTCTGGCAGAAAACCCAAAACTCAAAGCGAATCAGACGATTACACTTTCTCG
Organism: bacterium; assembly: GCA_963626305.1. Classification (GTDB taxonomy): domain Bacteria; phylum Bacillota; class Clostridia; order Peptostreptococcales; family Anaerovoracaceae; genus Mogibacterium_A. The sequence continues at coordinate 1,106 of CAVFWT010000132.1, forward strand.
CCGTATGATGAAAGGGCATAAATGGGAACTCTTCGTTGCAGACCTCAGCTTCCTCGGCTGGGATATTCTAGATGTTTTCACGGTGGGAATCAGCGGACTTCTGTTCTCGAATCCATATAAGGCGGCTTTCTATGGGGAATATTACGCAAGACGCCGCGAAGAAGTAAAGAACGAAGGAATGGAGGGGGCCGATCTTCTATGTGATGTATATCTATATGAGAAGGCAAAAAGCAGTCTTCTCGAAGAGCAATATCCAGAGATTACACAAGGTTTGATGGATGGAACACTCCGAAGTGTACCGAAACTCACTGGGGTAACGGCTTTCTTGTCCAAATGGTTTGGTTTTATCTTGGTGAGAAATGAGAATCTGGAAGCTTACGAGAAGAATCAGGCGATGCAATATCAACTTCAGCTTGGACAGGCAATTCTGGATGGGGAGGCATATCCTGGCCGCTTAGCACCGTCTCCAATGAAATATAAGCTGAAAACTTCTTTTAACATGAATCCGAATCGCAGTTATTCGCTACTGAATTTAATCTATATTTTTTTCATCATGTCATTCATTGGTTGGTTATGGGAAGTAAGCATTCATCTGGTAGAAGACGGCGTCTTCGTCAACCGAGGCGTACTTCAGGGACCGTGGCTTCCAATTTATGGTGCGGGAAGCATCCTGGTTTTATTATTACTAAAACGGCTTCGGAATCATCCGATGCTTCAATTCTTCGCGACAATGGCAGTATGCGGAACGGTGGAATATTCTACATCATGGCTCCTCGAGAAATTCTTTGATGGACAACGGTGGTGGAACTACAGCGGATATTTCCTGAATATCGATGGAAGAGTCTGCGCGGAAGGCCTGATTCTATTCGGTCTGGGCGGATTAGCGATTGTCTATGTTCTGGCACCGGTGCTGGATAATATCTTGAAGCAAGTGAATACAAAAGCACTGTTCCTCGTGGCGGTCATGTTGCTCGGGGCATTTGCTTTTGACCAGATTTACTCGAGTAATAATCCGAATACCGGAAAGGGGATTAGTAGTGGTGGTACGAAGAAAGTCGCGATGCGAATTATTGAGAGCACATCTCCAACGTCCACTATAAGAAAAAAGCGATATGCGTAATGCATATCGCTTTTTCGCTTTATATTATTTCCAGAATTCATCGATTCGTGCCTTGGCGGCATTCTCGATGCTTGCTGCATTGCGGAAAGCATCTTCCAAATCACTTCCCACTGCCACCATACCGTGGTTTCTCATTAAGCATCCTTTGTTCTCACCGATAGCATTCTGCACATTCTTCGATAGAATTCCAGTGCCAGATGGACCGTATTTTGCACATTCGATTACATCTCCAGAGGTTGTCTTGAAGGACAATCCGCATACACCAAAGACACAAGCGAACTTGGAGTGAGTATGAATGATTGCGTGGACATCTGGTCGAAGCTGGTAGATTCCCGCATGAAAATCTTTCTCAGAGGTTGGTTTGATATCACCGTCATATTCGAGAGTCTCCATGTTCACCTTTACAATTTCTTCCGGCAAAATTCCTTCGTAATCTCTTCCTGATGGGGTGCAGAGCATGTAAGAATCATTTAAGCGAACGGAAAGATTACCCCAGGTTCCTTGAACTAATCCGCACGCCACGAGCTTCTTTCCGTATTCTACAACTTGTTCGCGTAATTTCTGTTCTTCTGGATTACATGGACGTGGAGAAGGGTGGGCGTCTTCCCAACCTTCATAATCAGCTTCTGCATCCTCGAGTACGTCTGCCGGAATATCTTCTAATTTTGAAATAGGCGAATCGCCCGTTTCGAGCGTTTTCTGACGATCCATTTCATTCTTCGAATATTTGTAATGATAGATAATATTCTCAAGCTTTGCAATTGCACGATTTACTGTTTTTGCGCCGCCGAGAAAATCTGCATCGATAAAAATCTCAGCGTTTTTCTCGAGTACCATGAGGCAAGTCATTGCTTCATAGAGATTACGGCCACAAGTGGCAACATTGCCTTTTGCAGTCATTACCGCAGCGGATTTTTTTAATGCGCTGCCCATACTGATTCGGTCTTCTGGCGTGATTGCAACGCGAGATCCGACAATCTGTGCCATATCCTCTAGAACAGCCGGAATAGGGAGCTGATCCTCAATGCACATCGTCGCATATTCCGGCTGGCTGATAATCAAAGCATCGTATCCACTTTCAATCATCGCACCTTTGAATGGATTTGCACTTGCACCAATCTCCTGAATATCTGCCAGCGTGAGATGCTCTAGGTCGGCACCCGGTACGGTCGCATATACGAGCAATCCTTCTTTTAGCATAATCTGAGGAGCATCACCGAGCCGGAATCCGATGGTGCTCAGCTTCTGACCATATTCAATAATCGTATCGTATATCTTACTCAATGAAATTTCCTTTCAACTTACTAGCTAAAACTCAATCGCTGAATCTATGCATTCTCGTCACCTTCGAAACGAGCCGAATTTGCGACTTTATATGCATGTTCCAGTGATTTGTAGACGTTCTTATAATCCTGGAAAAGCTTGTCATAGATGGCTTTGTTTTCTGGATTTGGGTGATATTCCTTCGCAACCGGAACGAATTGCTTGGTTGCAGCGAAGGAAGGAATCACGCCGAGACCAATGAGCGGAATCATTGCGGCACCGAGTGCACCCGCATTTCGCGGATCCGCAACCACAGAGAAATTCTTTCCGGTGATATCGGCGATAATCTGCATCCAGCTCTTATCGAGTGCGCCGCCGCCAATGATGCGGAAGTTATCGCACTTGAAACCGTAATCTTGCTGATAGTTCTCAAGAACCCATCGGAGGTTATAACCGATTCCTTCGTAGAGCGCACGCATGATATGTTCTCTCGTATGAATCATCGTCATGTTAAAGAGCGTCGCACGAGTGGTGGTTGAGGAGACCGGACAGCGTTCGCCCAGCATCCACGGTGTGCAAATCAGATGATCACTTCCTGGCGGAATGGATTCAACAACGGAATCCATGTAGTTGTAGATATCATCACCGTATTCTTC
>CAVFWT010000133.1:0-4004 GCA_963626305.1 bacterium
TTCTACACCATGCTTGTTGTATTGGTTTAAGTTTTCCGGCTCGTGATTAATGACGAAAATTGGCAGCTTCTGATTCGTGCCTTGAAGCACCTCTTCTAGAGATTTTCTCGTACCTGTTGCATGTCCGGTCTTCTCTCCATCTAGACGTCCAACTAGTTGAATTTGATGATTAATATTCACCGTCTGGTCTTCTAGCATTGTGATATTGGCTTCTTGGAGCATCTGGTCAATCCTGGAATCACGAATCGGCGTCCGTTTGGTCGCGATTGTAAAACCGCCAACAAGAGTCTCTGTCACATCATGGTTCCCGTATACACCATACACACCGTACTTACTTTTAATTCCCTTCAAAATCTTAGCGATTTTCTCCGGATTATCAATTGCGTCATATTGATTGTCATAGATATCGCCTGCGATAACAACGAGATCGGCATTTTGCTGATTAATCGTTGCTACCATTTTCTCCATATCCTTAGCGCCAATGGAATAACCGAGATGCCAATCGGAAACCAATACGATTTTCATCTCGCTTAGGCTTTCCACACTCTTATGAATCGTTACATTCTGTGTATTCACTCGGATATCCCGTGCATGTACACCACCGTATGCGGTAAAACACAGGCTGAGTGTAATAATCACCACAAATGTGTGTATGTGAAATGCAAAGTTCCGCTTCTTAAGAACAAAATAGCGAAAAACTCGATAGATATCGAGAAGTGCCAAGAAGAAAACTTGGTATATCCAGAATGCTAAGTAATAATTAGAGAATTGAATGACCAAACGCTGAAAAGCATTCACGGGAAGGAAATGCCCCACAATGATGGTCAGACCGCAGAGAATTGGCACAACACAAAGAACCGCCCAAAGAATCCAGCGTTCACTCTTTGCCACATCTAACGCAAGGTGAAGATGCCACATTGTATATAGCAGAAGCACAATAAACACTGCTAGCATGAGCCATTTAAGCACGGGCTAAAACTCCTTTTTCATTCCATTCGCAATCCGATTGAAGTGCTTTACTAGTTACAACCATCTACTTTACGTGCACTGCTGAAGCATCGTCAACATCGATGACGTGAAGTACGTCCCCTTCTACGGTAAAACGAATATCGCAGTCTGCAAAACGAAGACCGTACACCGAACGCGGTTTCTTCGCATAACCGTCGCGAGGATCCTGTTCCAAAACGCCAATTAACGATTTGCGTTTCTTCTCAGGAATTTTCGAGAGAAGTTTCTCAGGGAAATCGACTTGAAGAAACACTTGCTTCGGAGTGGCAAATCCACTATGGGCATCTGGCTTTGCATCCGAATATGCAATGTACGGTTTGATATCATAAATCGGCGTTTCATCGAGAAGATCCGCTCCTCCCACAATTATTCGTGTTGCACCGTTATCACGTTCAACACGAATAAGACGAAGGCAAGACATGCCAAGGCCATTCGGACGATATGGCGAGCGTGTTGCGAAGACCCCTTTTTTCTTCTGCCCGCCAAGTCTCGGCGGACGGACAAGTGGAGACCACTTCGCTTCCAGCGAACCATCTTCCTTCGAATTCCAGTTTTGGGAAAAGCCGAAGACTACCCACAAGTAATCAAAATCTTCAATTCCGCGTATAAAATCCGGATTCGAAAACTCCGATTCAAATTCAATTACACTTTCGAGTCCGGGCACAAGTCCCGGCTGCCTGGGAATCCCAAATTTCTCTTTGAAATCCGAATGAATATAGGCGATTGGACGAATCGTGAGCTGATTTCTATCGGAACAAGACATGAAGCACCTTGCCATATATGTTCTGATAAGGTTGATATCTCATTGGAAGATCCAGCCAAGTCTTCTTGTCAACGATACCCTTGTAATGCGAGAATGTGTCGAATCCCCATTTGCCATGGTAGCTTCCAATTCCGCTGTCACCAACACCGCCAAATCCAAGCTTGTTGGATGCAATATGGATGATGGTATCGTTAACACAACCGCCCCCGAATTGGCATCGTCTGAGGAAATATTCTGCAACTTTCTTTTTGCCCGTGAAAATATAGAACGCCAGCGGATGCGGCAGGCTGTTGAGCTTCTTCACCGCTTCGTCTACGCTCGAGAATGTCAGAATTGGCATAATCGGTCCAAAGATTTCCTCGCCCATAACCGGGTCTGTCCAATCAACATTATCCATAATTGTCGGTGCAATCTGAAGTGTTTCTGGTTTCGAGTTTCCGCCCATCACGACCTTCTCTTGTTCAATCAATCCATTCAAACGGTCAAAATGCTTCTGGTTAATAATCTTCCCGTAGTCCTCATTCATCAGCGGATTCGGCGAGTATTGCCGAATCGTCTCGCGCTTTAGCGCTTCAATCAGCTTGTCCTTAACCGATTCATGCACGTAAATATAATCCGGTGCAATGCATGTCTGTCCACAGTTCATGTATTTACCGAAAACAATGCGTCTTGCTGCCAAATCGATATTCGCTGTCTTGTCAACGATGCAAGGGCTCTTGCCCCCGAGTTCCAGTGCAAAAGGCGTCAGATGTTCTGCGGCTTTCTTCATAACAAGCTGACCAACCGTCTTACCACCCGTGAAAAAGATAAAATCAAATTTCTCATCGAGAAGGTACTGGTTCTCCTGACGACCTCCGGTCACCACTGCGACATACTCTTCCGGGAAGCACGATTCGATGATTTTCTTCATTACGGCGCTCGTTGCCGGCGAATAAGCACTTGGTTTTACCATTGCAGTATTTCCAGCAGCAATTGCATCCACAAGTGGATCCATCGTCAGCAGGAATGGATAGTTCCAAGGACTCATAATCAGAACGGTTCCAAGTGGCGACGGTTTGACATAACTTCTGGAATGGAACTGCGCAAGCGGCGTACGAACACGGCGGTCCTTCGCGAATTTGTGGGCATGGCGAACCATGTACGAAATCTCGTCATAGACCATGCCGATTTCGCACATGAAACTCTCATAGGAACCTTTTCCGAGGTCCGACTTCAGAGCAACGCAAAGCTCAGTTTCATTTCTCTTAATGCAAGCTTTCAACGTCTTCAATGCAGAAATTCGGTGATTCACATCAAGTGTTGCACCCGTCAGATAATATTGATTCTGTAAGTCTCTAATTCGAATGATTTCCGAACGCTCCATAGTATTTCCTTCTTTCTACCCAATCGTAAAATATCACGCAAGAAACAAAAAGCTACCAAATGAGTAGCTTTATACATATACGCTAAAATTATATCATAAAAGTGTGTTATAATGTGTTGTATTTGAACGATGGAGGTTAAAATGGCAGAGAAAGTATTAGTCGCAATGAGCGGTGGTGTCGACAGCAGTGTTGCCGCTTATCTCATTCGCGAGCAAGGATATGAAACGACTGGCGTTACTATGCGCCTTTACGATAACGAAACGATTGGTATCAGCAATGCGAAAACTTGCTGCAGCCTGGATAGCATCAATGATGCGGTTCAAGTTGCGAACAAGCTTGACATCTACTACCTGATATACGATTTTCGGGAGGAGTTTAAGAAAGAAGTTATTCAGCGTTTTATCGATTCGTATGAACAAGGTATGACGCCAAATCCATGTATTGAATGTAATCGATACCTCAAATTCGACCATTTGTACATTGCGGGTAAAGAAATCGGTCAAGATTACGTGGCAACCGGCCATTATGCGATTGTGGAAAAGGACAAAGGAACGGGCCGTTATCTGCTGAAGAAGTCCGTAGATCTGTCAAAGGATCAGAGCTATGTCCTCTATTCCATGACACAGGAGCAACTCTCCCACACGCTCTTCCCTCTTGGTGCACTCCACAAGACAGAGACGAGAAAAATTGCAGAGGAACAGGGATTCATCAATGCGAAGAAACACGATAGTCAAGATATCTGCTTCATCCCCGATGGCGATTACGCAGGTTTTATCCGGAATTACACGGGAAAATCGTATCCACAGGGTGACTTTGTTGACCGCGACGGAAACGTACTCGGAACGCACAAAGGAATTATTCAATATACC
>CAVFWT010000134.1:0-3999 GCA_963626305.1 bacterium
GTCCTATATTTAACCACTAAAAATTGGGTGAAAACGGCTCTCGTTAGGTCAAATCAAGTCAAACTATATCAGCCCGTTTGGGTATAAGAAAACCCCGGAAAACCTTGATTTTCCGGGGTTTTTGAACCATTTTGATATAGTCTGAACAGTCGATTATCGCTTGCTGAACTGCGGAGCGCGACGAGCTGCTTTGAGACCGTATTTCTTTCTTTCCTTCATTCTTGGGTCTCTGGTCAGGAAGCCTGCAGCCTTAAGAGCTGGTCTGTTTGCTTCTTCGTCAGCGACACAAAGAGCTCTGGAAATTCCGTGTCTCAGCGCACCAGCCTGACCGGTAGTACCGCCACCCTGAACAGTAGCGATTACATCGTACTTACCAGCAGTACCTGTAACGTCGAACGGTCTCTTTACTTCGTTCTTCAGAATGTCCATTCCGAAGTACTCTTCCAGGTCCTTCTTATTGATAGTGATCTTTCCGGTTCCAGGGAGTAATCTGACTCTTGCAACCGAAGACTTTCTTCTGCCTGTTGCCTGATACTGTGTCTTAGCCATCTTCTATTCCTCCCTTCCTAGAATGTCCACTCTTCCGGACGCTGAGCAGTGTGTGGATGCTCTGGTCCAGCATATACCTTTAACTTCTTGAACATCTGTCTGCCGAGCTTACCCTTAGGCATCATACCCTTAACAGCGTGACGGATGATCTCTTCCGGCTTCTTTGCACGGAGTTCTCTCAGAGTAGTCTCCTTCAGACCACCTGGATAACCACTGTGGTGCTTGTAGATCTTCTGCTCTTCCTTCTTACCAGTTACAGCAACCTTCTCAGCGTTGATAACGATAACGTAGTCACCAGTGTCAACGTGTGGAGTGTAAATTGGCTTCTTCTTTCCTCTCAGGATGGAAGCTGCTTCAACAGCAATCTTACCGAGAGTCTTGTTTTCTGCATCGATGACGTACCACTTACGTTCAACCTCTGCAGGCTTAGCAATGTAAGACTTCATTTGTACTTCCTTTCTACCTACTCAGATTGGCGAGCCAATCGATTTCGGCACTGTCTACTGGGATCATAGATCTTTTTCGACATACTAAAAATAAATTTATTAGTGTCGGAGTTACCGGCTCAAGGCCTGCTCCATTTTGCTTACAGACAGACTTATCCATTTGCAAGCTTATAAATTATATGCTCTGAAGACCGTAAAGTCAAGCAAAATCACCGTTTTTTTCGTCTGCTACCTTCGCTGCGAGCCGTGCAATCTGGGTTGCCATATAACCGGCACCGTAGCCATTGTCGATGTTGACCACCGCAACGCCATTCGCACACGAATTAATCATCGTGAGAAGTGCAGATAAGCCTTCGAAGCTTGCACCATACCCAACCGAAGTTGGTACTGCAATTACCGGATTCCGAACCATTCCGCCAATCACCGTCGGCAGCGCACCTTCCATTCCTGCGACGGCAATGACGCAGTCAGCCTGGCGAATTCCATCCATGCTGTCGAGCAAACGGTGAATTCCACTTACTCCAACGTCATAGAAACGGTCGACTTTTGCACCGAAATACTCTGCCGTCTGTGCCGCTTCCTCTGCCACAGGGATATCGGCAGTTCCACCAGTGCACACCGCGATTCGTCCCATCGGTGACGAATTGCTTCTCTCCGAAGATTCCACTTTGAGAATTCGAGAAACATCATCATATACAGCAGACGGAACGGCGGCTTGCACCAGCTCTGCCTGTGTTTTCGACGCTCTTGTTCCAAACGCGCATCCGTCGAGTTCCACCATGCGCTGGTAGATGGACACGAGATAATCATCGGGTTTCCCCTGGCAGAAAATCACTTCCGGAAAACCCGAACGATCCTTTCGCTCGGTATCCAGCTTCGCGAACCCCATGTTGTCATATCCTACATCTATTCTGTTATCTTTCATCTTGTCATCATTCATGCATTGCCCCAAATTTGTTTCAGTATATATTTATTTTCCGCAGTTTCTTAGCGTTTTTCTAGCATATTTTCGTTTCTTTCTGAACGCATCCGCTACGCATTGCAATTCTTCGATTACTATTGTTACTTCAGCTTCGCCATGGCGGTTTCTTGTGCGATGCGGTACATCTCACGGTACGAAATTCCGTTCTCACGGCTCAGTGCAGCCACGTCCTCGTATTCCGGATAGAAGTTGCGAGTTACTTCGCTCGAGATATCGGCCTTCTCGCACACCTTGATACGAACCTTGCCATAAGGTGTATCCACCGATTCGATGCGGCGATTCAGAATCGTTCGTTCAATTTCCATTCGGCGAATTCCAATCGTCGTCGTCTCTCGGAAAATGATGTCTTCCAGCACATTCCGATGCGCTTCATCACAAATCACTTGCAGCTGATAGGCCGGGCGATTTTTCTTCATATAGCACGGGATGTAATGAGCGTCTCGCGCACCTGCCTCGAGCATAAGCGTGAGGGCATAACCTAGTGCCTCGCCTGTCGAATCGTCGATGTCCGCTTCGAGTTTCCAGAGACTTTCACCCGATGGTGAATTTTCGCAAGCCAATGCATCACCATGTTCATCATCCACATCGCCCAGAAGCATTCCTCGGAGGATGTTGGCGCGGACGGTTTTTCTTTTACCTGCGCCCATTCCGGTACGAAGAATGGTAAAACCAGATTCTGGTTTGCCACCGGTCCGAATCGCTTTGACAATTGCGGCTCCCGTCGGGGTAACGAACTCACCGGCGTACGGAATGATTTCGAGCGGAATGCCCGTACCTTCCAGGATGTTGACAACCGCCGGCACCGGCACCGGAAGGAGGCCGTGCTGACAACGGACCACGCCGGTGCCCTCGCACAGTTTCGGCACAAATACGGAATCGATCTCCAGGTTGTCGAAGCACACCGCGAAAGCAACGATGTCAACGATGGAATCCACTGCGCCTACCTCGTGGAAGCCGACCTCATCCAGCGGAAGGTTGTGTGCTTTGGATTCCGCTTCTGCAATGATGCGGAATATTTTCTTCGCCAGCGCGTTCGCTCCGGCTGTCAGATTGCCACCATCGATGATTTGATTAATTTCGCTCAAATGACGGTGCGCGTGCGGATGGCTGTGGTCGTGGGCGTGTTCGTGACTATGAGCGTGGCCTTCCGCGTGGTCGTGATGGTGATGATGGTCATGGCTATGTTCATGATTGTGATCATGATCATGATGATGCATATGTGAATTCTCATGTTCATGGTGATGCTCGTGACTGTGCAAGTGTTCGTGGTGCTCATGTCCTTCATCGTAAAGATAGTGCATGTCGTGATCATGGTTATCTTCATCGAGAACGACGTGGAAATCACAGCAATCAATGCCACTCTTCACCACGCGTGAAATCTCGATTTCGTAGCCCTCCAGTGGCAGTGATGCAAGTGCTTCGCGTAGAACCGTCTCATCGGCACCGAGGTCCAGCAGCATCGCTACGGACATATCGCCACTGATTCCGCTATTGCATTCCATATATAAAGTCTTACCCATTTTGTCGCCTCTTCTTGATTCTGTGCTATATGTTAATCGTTGATAGTTGATTCTATCTATATTTTCTATTATAACACCTTGTTACAGTGTCTCGTTCATGCTGCCGGTACGGTAACCCTTTAGGTCCATCGTCACATATGTGTATCCGATTTCTCGAAACGCTGTGAGAATTTCTTGCCGCCTTCTCAGCAGTTCTGCGAGCTGCGATTCTTCTACTTCGATTCGCGCCAGCGTCTCGCCGTGCATTCGCACGCGGAGCTGACGGAACCCCATATCCGAAAGGATGTTCTCGGCACGCTCCACCATTCCAAGTTTCTCCCTCGTGATGGTCTCTCCATACACAAACCTCGATGCCAGACAAGCTGCCGACGGCTTGCTCCATGTCGGGAGATTTCTCGCTTCGGAGAGTGCACGAATTTCGTTCTTGTATAAGCCTGCTTCTCGAAGTGGGCTCCTTACCCCCATCTCTTCAATCGCTTTGAGTCCCGGGCGATAATCGCCC
>CAVFWT010000135.1:0-3903 GCA_963626305.1 bacterium
GTGAAGAATCTCTAGAGAACTGTGGTGCAGAGGTTCAGAAGGGTAATGCGCCAGAAGAACGTAAGATTCAGAGATTGTTCCGCAATCCGGAAGCAACCACTTTGATTAAGAGATGTAACGACTTTGGTGCTGGCGGTGTATCCGTTGCCATCGGTGAGCTCGCGGATGGTCTCGAAGTGAAGCTGGATGATGTTCCGAAGAAGTACGATGGTTTGGATGGCACGGAACTCGCAATCAGTGAATCTCAGGAACGTATGGCTGTCGTTGTAGCCGCGGAAGACGTTGAAAAGTTCAAAGAACTGGCAACTTCTGAGAATTTGGAAGCAACGGTTGTTGCTGAAGTAACCGAGAAGCCATCTTTGGTAATGTACTTCAAGGATCAGAAAATCGTTGATATTACTCGTGAATTCTTGGATACCAATGGTGCTGAGAAGAAGACGGATGCGACGGTAGAAGCAGCGAAGAAGTTTGATAAAGAAACACCGCAGGATTTCTGCGAAGGTATGAAAGCTTTGGCGGCAGATTTGAATGTCTGCTCCAAGCGTGGCTTGTCGGAACGTTTCGACTCCACCATCGGAAGAGGCTCTGTATTGATGCCTTACGGCGGAATCTATCAGAAGACACCAATTCAGGCAATGGTTCACAAGATTCCGGTTATCCACGAAGATGCTGGTGTGAACACGGTTTCGATGATGGCATATGGATTCAATCCATACGTGTCAGAGAAGAGCCCATATCATGGCGCATATCTCTCTATCGTTGAGAGCATTTGCAAGTTGATTGCGACTGGCGCGAAGTATGAGCACGTATACCTCAGCTTGCAGGAGTACTTCGAACGTCTTGGAAACAATGATGTTGCTTGGGGTACTGCGCTCGCTGCAGTACTGGGCGCATTCCGCGCGCAGATGGAATTGGGAGTAGGGGCAATCGGTGGCAAGGATTCCATGAGCGGAACCTTCGAAGACATCCACGTACCGCCAACGTTGATTTCGTTCGCAGTAACAACAGAGAAACTCGACCGCGTTATTTCGCCAGAGTTCAAGGCAAGAGGTCACAATGTCATCTTAATTGAGCCAGAAATTGGACCAGATGGACTGCCAACAGCAGAGTCCCTGATGGAGAATTTCGCGCAACTGAATGAATTGATGGAACAGGGCGTTGTTGCGGCATGCTATACACCGGGATACGGCGGTATGGCAGAAGCTGTCTACAAGATGTGCATCGGTAACAATATCGGTTTTGAATTCGATCATAAATACAGTTTGAAGGAAATCTTCGGCTATAAATACGGCTCTTTCGTCGTGGAACTCACGAACGATGCCGAAGTAACGGATGATATGGAAGTTCTCGGTAAGACACTGAACCGCGAGTCTATCGTCTGCGGCGACGGCCACATTCGCCTTGTTGAGATGGAGAAATACTATGAATCCAAGTTGGAGAGCATCTATCCGTTCCACAGCGATAACGAGCGCGAGATTCCTTCGGAAGTATCCTACCGCTCCAGAGATAATAGCATGCCGAGAGATGTGGTGGTAAAACCACATTTCTTGATTCCGGTATTCCCGGGTACGAACTGTGAATACGATTCTGCAAAGGCAGTCGAAGATGCTGGCGGTGAAGCAGAGATTTTCGTTATTAACAATTTGAATGCAGATACATTAAAGAAGTCGGTGGAAGATTTCGGAAAGGCAATTACGAAATCTCAGGCAATTTTCATTCCGGGAGGATTCTCGGGTGCAGATGAACCGGATGGTTCTGGCAAATTCATTACATCATTCTTCCGAAATGAAGGAATTCAGGCGGAAGTCATGAATATGCTGAACGATCGAGATGGTCTGATGATTGGTATTTGTAATGGCTTCCAGGCATTGGTTAAACTTGGCCTTCTGCCATATGGAGAGATTGCAATGCAGACGCCAGACAGTCCGACATTGACATTCAATGATATTGGTCGCCACCAGTCCAAGCTGGTACGCACCAAAGTATGCTCCACAAAATCCCCGTGGATGAGAAAAGCTGCCGTTGGCGATATCGTTACGGTTCCAATTTCTCACGGCGAAGGAAAGTTTGTGGCAAATGAGGATGACCTCGATGTACTCATCAGCAATGGTCAGATTCTCACTCAATATGTTGACCTTGACGGTAACCCAACGATGGACATTCAGTACAATCCGAACGGTTCCGTTATGGCAATTGAAGGACTTTTATCACCGGACGGACGTATCCTGGGTAAAATGGGACATTCGGAAAGAATCGGAAAAGGCCTGTACAAGAACGTACCGGGACAATTCGATTTGAAGCTGTTCGAATCGGCGGTAGAGTATTTCAAGAAATAAATAATTAATGAATCCGGTTATGAGGTAACGTAAGGATACCGGTGGAAAATGAAAGGAGATTTTTTACATGGCTAATGAAGCAAAGAAGGAACGCATTCTTGTAATGAACCTGGGTTCCACATCCAGCAAGATTGCAGTTTACGACGATGCAGAAGAAGTATTCAAGGAGACCATCCGCCACACCACAGAGGAAATGGCACAGTTCAATGATATTCTGGAACAGTTCTCCTTCCGTAACGAGAAGGTAAGAGCTGCACTGGAGAGCAATGGAATTGGCATGGATACTCTGACTGCAGTATGCTCCAGAGGCGGCAATATCATCGCTTGCCCACACGGCGCTATCGAAATCGATCAGGAGATGATTGATTACCTGACAAGACCAGAAGACACAGCAAAGCACGCATCGTTGCTGGGAAGCATGATCGCTTTCGAACTGCACAAGGAATTCGGAATTCCAGCATGCATCTACGATGCAATCGGAACCGATGAAATGCAGCCAATCGCAAGAGTAACCGGTATTCCGGAAATTCCTCGTTTTACAGTTGGCCACACTTTGAACACTCGTGCAATGGCAATCCGTTGCGCTGACGAAGTTCTGAAGAAGCCATTCGATGAGTGCACATTCATCGTTGCTCACCTGGGCGGCGGAAGCTCGATTCGTCTGTATCACAACGGTGTAAACATCGACTGCGTTAACGATGACGAAGGAAACTTCACTCCAGAGAGAGGCGGCGGCTGCAGTGGTAAAGAGCTCATTAAGCTGTGCTTCCGTTCTGGCCTGGACGAGAAGGGCATGATGAGAAAGATTCACGGCGGCGGCGGACTTTCCGCTCACCTCGGAACAATCGATGCAATCGAAGTTGAGAAGAGAATCGAAGCTGGCGACAAGTATGCAAAGGTTGTATACGATGCAATGGCTTATCGTATCGCAAAGGATATCGGTACATTGGCAGTTCCGGTTGCTGGTAAGGTAGACAGAATTATCCTGACTGGCGGAATCGCTTACTCCAAGATGCTCACTTCTCAGGTTGAAAAGTTGGTTAACTGGATTGCACCAGTTGAAATTATGGCTGGCGAATACGAGATGGAAGCTCTGGCTGGCGGTGCACTGAGAGTACTGCGTGGCGAAGAAAAGCTGCAGAACTTCGGCGAAATCAAGGCTTCGGCTGTTGATCGTATCCGCATCTGTGAAGGCGTAGAGCCTTTCACTACTCCGGCTAACAACTAATTAACCGGAATTATATTGGATAAAAAAATCGGGGCAACTTCTAGAGTTGCCCCGGACTTTTTCTGTCAAGTGCACCCGATTCTGTTGAGGGAAACGCTTGACAGAGAATCACTTTTATTGTATGATTCTATTGTTGACATGCTGTTGTAGCTCAGTTGGTAGAGCACTTCCTTGGTAAGGAAGAGGTTCGGCAGTTCGAGTCTGCTCAACAGCTCCAATTTTTTTAAAACAAAAAACAAAACAACTATTCTAGGAGGGAGATAATGGCTAAACAGAAGTACGAAAGAACCAAACCGCATATTAATATCGGTACAATTGGCCACGTTGACCACGGTAAGA
>CAVFWT010000136.1:0-3806 GCA_963626305.1 bacterium
CTGATGCCCATTCCTTCCATCGCCTTCGGGAGAAGGTGCCGCTGTGCAATTTCGAATTTATCTGTAGCGGTATATCCTGAGAACTGAATGACTTCCATACGGTTCAGCAACGGTTCCGGTATCGTGTCTACGGAGTTGGCAGTGCAGATAAAGAACACGTTGGACAGGTCATACGGTGCGTTCATGTAATGGTCGGTAAAAGTACTGTTCTGTTCCGGATCCAGAACTTCGAGGAGTGCACTGGCAGGGTCGCCATTATATGACGTCGATAGCTTGTCAACCTCATCGAGCACCATTACCGGGTTGGATACGCCGCTTTTCTGGATACCATCCATGATTCTGCCAGCCATCGCACCAATATAAGTCCGGCGGTGCCCACGGATGTCGGCTTCGTCTCGTACGCCACCGAGGCTGACGCGAACATATTCGCGCTTTAACGCTCTTGCGATGCTGCGGCCGATACTTGTTTTACCGGTACCCGGTGCACCGACGAAGAGCAGAATCGATCCAGTCTGCTTCTGCTGAAGTTCCATAACCGCAATCTGCTGAATGATGCGGTGCTTTACTTTCTCGAGGCCGAAGTGATCCTCTTCCAGCACGGCTTCGGCTTCATCCAGATCAATATGCTCCGGCTCCGCTTTCTTCCACGATAGCGAAGTAACGAAGTCCAGATAATCGTAGAGCATGCCGGATTCCGCACTATTCTTTCCTTCTTGTTTCAGGCGATTGAGAACTTTGCGGGCCTCTTTCTCGGCAGTTTCATTCATGCCTGCCTCATCGATTTTTTTCTCGAAGCGGCGAATGTCCGAGACACTTTCGGGATCCATTTCATCCAATTCTTTCTGGAGGAATTCCATCTGTCGCTGAATTGCCTGTTTGCGGTAAGCTTTCTCATTCTCGTCGTCCAATACCGTCTTGGCCTCTCCGGTGAGCTTTGCCATCTCCAAGTATTCGTAGACCATGGATTCCATGATTTCCATTCTCTTGACCGGGCTATCTTCTTCCAAGACTCTATACTTCTCTTCCGGGCTATTTGTCATCCAGATTGACAGGGCAGATGCGATTTCGCCGATGGTGTTCATGCCCTGTATGTAGCTTTTCGCCATGACACCCCACTGGACCGTGCTCAAGAATTCATAGAGTTTACTCTTCATTCGTTCAACACGCGGCGTCTCGATTTCGGGCGACAACTCCTCACTCTCCATAAGGCGACTAATATTAATCTCCGCATGGAACATACCCTTATCATCGATGGATTCTAGGCTCACACGATCCGCGGTTTTAATAATGCAATAGCCATTGGCATTCACTTCCTGGATGGCGCCATTCACACCGATAGGGAAGAATTTCTCTTCCTTCAGTTCTTGCCATCCCTCCTGTGACTTCGATGCCAGAAGTATCAAGCGCTCTCCCACTTCTGGTTGCTGACCCGTAATGGCTTTGTACTGCTCCGTCAGGATAAACATCCTTCCATTTGGAATTAAGATTCTATTATATATAGGAACTAATGTCATAATTCGTCGTCCTCCCTCTCATTTTGTTAGCACTTGCACATGTCGAGTGCTAATCTCATATTTTTATTATACACTTCAGTGTGAAGAATGTATGAAGAGTTCAGATAAAAACAAAAATACGCGGAGCCGGGGACTTCCGACTCTGCGTATTTTATTTTTAACCTCTATGTATATAAAGAATTACTTCAGGACAACGGCGATGAATTTCTTCTTTCCCTTCTGAACGATTATCTTATCGTCCTTGAAGTCTGCCAGTGTTACCTGGTACTTACGATCTTCAACTTTCTCGTCATTAATCTTGAAGCCGCCCTGCTCGATCATGCGGAACGCTTCGCTGTTGCTGCTAACAAGCTTCAGTTCCTTTGCCAGTGCAGCGAGACCCTTACCTTCGCCCTCGAATTCCGAACGATCCATCTCAACCGTTGGGATGTTGTCTGCATTTGCTGCGTTGCCGGAAGCGAACACCGCACGAGATGCCTCGAGTGCTTCCTGCGCTGCCTTCTCGCCGTGAACCAGCTTCGTTACCTCGTATGCCAGAATTTCCTTCGCCTTGTTAATTTCAGCACCCTCCAATGCAGAGAGGCGGTTAACTTCTTCCATCGGCAGGAATGTCAGCATGCGCAGGCATTTGTTCACATCCGCGTCGTTGACGTTTCTCCAGTACTGGAAGAATTCGTAAGGAGATACTCTGTTCTCATCCAGCCAGAGCGCGCCCTTTGCGGTCTTACCCATCTTCTTACCTTCGCTGTTGGTCAACAGACCGAAAGTCATTCCGTATACTTCTTTATCGCAAGCCTTACGAGTCAGGTTCACACCAGCGATGATGTTCGACCACTGGTCGTTACCACCGAACTGTGCCTTGAGGTCGAAGTCTCTTGCCATAACCATGAAGTCATAAGCCTGCAACGTCATATAGCAGAATTCGAAGAAGGAAAGGCCTTCGTTACGATCCATTCTGCTCTTGAAACACTCCGCTCTCAGCATCGTATTAACGTTAAACTGTGTGCCGATTTCACGAGCAAACTCCGTATATTTCGCCTTGCGAATCCATTCCGCATTGTTGATGCTAACGGCTTTGCCCGGCAGCGGTTCTCTGTTCTGGTGACCCGGAACGTATACGCCACCATTCCCTTCGTACTTCCATTCATCATCGAAATCGAAGAAGCGCTCGAAGAGTTTCTTGAACGCACGGCAGTTATCATCGATGGTATCGATGGTCATCACCTGACGCATATCGCTTCTGCCGGAAGGATCTCCAACCTCGCCGGTACCGCCACCCAGAAGAACGACTGGAGTATGTCCGTACTTCTGCATGTACAGCATGATGATTATCTGAATAAAGTGTCCAACATGGAGGCAATTTGCGGTCGGATCGAATCCGATGTAGAACTTGATTTTCTCCTTGCCCAGAAGTTCTCTCAGTGCTTCCGGATTGGTGCACTGCTCAATCAGGCCTCTCTCCTGCAGTACGTCGAAGACATTGTCGTACTTGCTCACATTGTCTGGAATCTGAAACATTTTTCCTCTCCTTTACGATTATAAATGGAATATCGATTGATTAATTGATTTCGTAACAGTGCATTTATTCTATCACATTGTTACGACAAATTAAAAGGCTCCGCGACCGTTTGCCGCGAAGCCTGTTCGAACTGTTTTCGGATTACTCACTCCATCGCAACAAAACCATCTCTTCAATTGTGGAAGAGATAGTAGTAGTACGCCTTGTTTTCTGTCTGATGGATAACCGAAGTAATCATTTTCCCTCTTATTATTCTTATTCCTTGAATTCTTGCGGCACCGAGCACTTAACGTTCACTCGTTCCGCAATCCAAAACCTTCTCTAATTAGCTTGAATATACCACGCTATTTGTGACATGTCAACATAAAACTCAAATCTACCGTCGCAATTTTGTGCTAAAAGCACAATCGTCACACTTAGATTTCCGATTGTCCGCTACAATACCGCGCACAATTAATCCATTCCGTGTTCACGCACATCCTGTTCAATTCGCTCGACTTCTTCGTCTAAATGCTCAAGACCCGGGAGCATGTCCGCATAACGATTCTCAGAGCAGAGCTCCACCTGCGCCTCTTTAGCTGCAACCCCCAGCTGATGATCCGCTTTCAAGAGTGACAACAGCGTTCCGGCACCACCAATGCAGCCGCCGGGACACGCCATCCCTTCGAGCAGATAACCATCCAGCTTTCCGGCTTTCGCACGCATCATCATCTTCTTGCAGTCTGCCAAGCCTTCCGCCCGCTCGATCAAGACTTCGCGGTCTGGATCTATTT
>CAVFWT010000137.1:0-3775 GCA_963626305.1 bacterium
CGGTAAGCGTGTGAGGCTCGCCATAACTTCGCCGTCACGAAGGGCTTCGAATCGGTATTCCGGTGCTTCACCAGGAACACCTAGAATATATTTCTCGTAAAGGCTATTTAAATCCTTGTGGCTCACCGGCGTACGACGGTCGAAGAGACCTTTTTTAATCTCTTGGAATTTGCCAAAACGTGCACGATAATTCAGCTGCGAGCGAATTTCCGATTGTTCATCTTCGGTAAAATCAGGTTCGTCTGCAAGGATGTTTCCGATAAAGTCATCAATCAAAACAGGCATACGGTTTTTGACAGTATATTCTTTGATTAGAACATCGTTGCGATACATACGAACGGAATCACCATTGGTGAAGACGTAGACATCTCCCAGGCTCTGCATCGGTTTTTCACCGAAGGCAAGGGCGGAAGAGAGCTCTAGAACCGGAGCTTCGTCTTGATATACGCGATACGCAGCAGCGGCTAATTTCGGATTTCGGAACATATCCATTACGCCGTGGTAGCAGATTCGGTCGCCACTTCCGTAATTCTTATGTGCGTTGTAATCGGTCATATTGAAACCGAAGGTACCACAGATATCGGTTCGATTTTCTGCCTCATGAAGCGCGTTTGCGTACAGAAGAGCTTGCTTTGTACGGTGAGATTCCGAGTCGGAAGCTTTCGTTGGGAATGCAGGTCCTCCGAAGGCAGAAATTAGGTATGGTGTCTCTGAATTGGATGTCACATCGGATTTCTGACTGAAACGACCGTTTCTGTCGCGTGAAAAGTCTTCATATGCGAAGATTTCTTGCTCGATGTGATTGTGTGGTGCAGAGCAGACGCCTGCTGTCTTACGTTCTGGATCAAGTTTGTGGATTATCGCATCCATTCGTTGATAGAAGTCAACGTCGGATGCTTCTTCACTCAGTGGTATTCCCCAAAGAATAATCGAAGGGTGGTTGCGGTTCTGGAGAACCATTTCTTTGACGTCTTCAAGTTCCTGATTCTTCCACTTTACATTGCCAGCGTATTTCGAGCCAGGTACTTCGTCGAAGACAAGCAGACCGAGTTCATCACAGCGGTCGAGGAATGCTTTGGAAGCAGGGTACTTTGCCGAGCGAACCGCATTCACACCGAGTTCTTTCTTCAGAATATCCGCATCATATGCTTGAATGGAATCTGGCATCGCGTAACCAACATATGGATAAGATTGACTGCGCGCTAGACCACGGATTGTCATACGTTCACCATTGAGATAAAATCCATCGTTGCGGAATTCCACTTGACGGAATCCAACTCTGGTGATAACGGTATCGATAACTTTTCCCTCCATGAGAAGTTCGGTGCGAACTTCATACAGGGTCGGTTGCTCGGTGTTCCAAGGCTGGATATTTGCCAGTGTGAAGGACATGCTTCCCTTATCGGCCGGAACGTATCCAACATCGGTGAAATCCTGATTCGAACCATCTTTGCGAATGCTCTGGCGAATGTGTGCCGCAATTGGATTGTTTTCGATTTTGACCTTGCTGATTGCTTGTGCTTTACCATCCTGATAACGCGTACGGATGTAGACATCTTTGATATAAATTGGATCTTTAATGTCTAAATAGACATCACGGTATATTCCACCATAAGCCAAGATATCGGAATGATTGCCAAATGGCGGAATGTCTAGCGACTCGCGAGTATCAAGCACAACCGTAAGAAGATTCGACTTGCCGTATTCTACTTTTTCGGAAATATCAATGGTAAATGCTGTATACCCACAGCGGTGGACACAGACTTTCTCGTTGTTAATGTAAATGGTGGCCTCGTGGGCAGCACCTTCGAATGTGAGGAGTAGAACTTTATCTTTCCATTCCTCGAAGATGTAGAGTGCGCGTTCATATTTGCACTTCATCTGGCATTCGTTTTCGTCGAAGCAATGATAAGGAAATTCTTTGCAAGTGTGGGGGATGCGTACCGCGATGGCAGCGTCGGTCTCCGCGTCTTCTGTAAATTTCCAGTCATTGTTGAGATACTTTCTTTCGCTCATTGGAAAACCTCTCTTTGGATTCAATTTCTATGTTATTCTAACACATTCAGCACATTGCAACCAATCGAATTACAGTCTCGAAATTGGTAAGCATTTTAGTTCAAATTTGGGCTAGCGTTGTCGCGTTCTGTTCATAGAAACGACTGTTTTAGGAGTACAACTGTGCTTATGGATGAATTTATAATATATTTACGAATAAAAATTATTTGTAAATATATTACTAACTCTGTTTACCACCTTTGGTACGGCCAACGGGGTCGAATTCGCTCAACTCGCGCACCACTTCGGCAGCAATAATAAGCCCTGCAACCGATGGTACGAAAGGGGTAGAGCCTGGAACAACGCGCTTTGATGTTTTTTCGTCGCTCTGATACGGCTGTATCGGAGCTTCAGAAGAGCTGACGACTTTGAGCTTGCGAACATGTGCTTTCTTGAGTTCTCTTCGAATGACTTTTGCTAGTGGGTCCATGCTCGTCTTGTAGATATCCGTGACGGTTAACTTTGTCGGGTCCATTCGGTTTCCACAGCCCATGGCGGAGATTATTTTTGTCCCCAGTTGATTACAGCGCTTGATGATGTCCAGCTTTGCGGTAACCGTATCGATGGCATCCACGACATAATCATAAGATGCGAAATCAAATTGATCTGAAATCTCCGGTAGGTAGAAGGTCTGACGACAGATTACTTCGATTTCTGGATTAATGTCGTGAATTCTTTCCGCAAATGCCTCTACTTTGGATATGCCAATTGTACGGTGGGTTGCGATAAGCTGACGATTAAGATTCGTCAGTGCGATATCATCATTGTCAATGATTTCAATCGTTCCGATGCCACTTCGAGCCAAGGCTTCTGTTGCATATCCGCCGACACCGCCGACACCGAAAATTGCAACTTTCTTGTGCTTCAATATTTCTAATGCTTCCGGTCCCATTATGAGTTCCGTTCTTGAATTTTGATGTATCATAAATCCCCCTCAAATATATCTATAATCCATATTACATTCATTCGAATCACCTTGCAATCACTCTTTAAAAATTGCCGCAGAAATGCTAAAATAAAAGGAATTGTTTTGAAGGAGTACTGGAATGGACTTATATATTGGATGCCATCTTTCCTCTGCTGGAGGATTTGAAGAAATGGGCAAAAATGCCCTGAAGATTGAAGCGAATACATTTGCGTTTTTTACCCGCAATCCAAGAGGTGGTAAAAGCAAAGCTGTCGACCCAGAAGATGCGAGGAAACTTCGTGAATTGCTTGCTGCTAACCATTTCGGTAAGTTGGTTGCGCATGCACCATATACACTGAACGCTTGTTCAAAGGATGAGCGAATTCGTCAATTCGCACGAATGTGTATGGAAGAAGATCTTCAGAAAATGGAAAGCATCCCAAACAACTACTATAACTTCCATCCGGGAAGCCACGTTGGACAGGGTGTGGAAGCTGGAATTACGATGATTTCCGATATGCTCAATGAAATTCTTCGCGAAGACCAGACTAGTACGGTGCTTCTTGAAACTATGGCTGGAAAAGGCAGTGAGGTCGGAAGCCGATTCGAGGAACTAGCAGAGATTATCCACCGTGTGGACCAGAAAGCGCACATTGGTGTATGCTTGGATACTTGCCATGTGAGTGATGCTGGTTACGATATCGTAAATGACTTAGATGGCGTCTTGGAGGAATTTGACCGTGTGGTTGGCTTGGATTACCTCAAGGCACTTCATATTAACGATAGTTTGAATCCACTGGGAAGTCACAAAGA
>CAVFWT010000138.1:0-3767 GCA_963626305.1 bacterium
ACGCCCAGGTGTGTGTGTTCACCGTTTCCGGCAACGCCTTCCATTGGCTTTGCGAGGAATGTTACTTCCAAGTTATTCATGCGGAATACGTCACGGATGATGTGCTTAATCTGGCTCTCATTGTCTGCAGCCTGCATCGGATTGGAATATTTCCAGTCGATTTCAAGCTGTTCCATAATGTGATCGAAGTCACCGCTGTTGCCCATCTTCGCACGGACACCACCAACTTCTTTGTGGCCCATTTCAACCTCGAATCCGTAGTGATCGAGGACTTCCAGGGTCTGCTCCAGTGCAGTGCCAACCGGTCCGATGGTACGCTTCCAATACTGTTCTTTCAGCTCCTGCGAAGTGAAAAGCTGGTCGCGATCCGCTCTGTCATCTGGCGTCTTCACCCAGAATTCCAGCTCTGTTGCGCTGGTCAGCTTTACTTCTTCGATATCATCTGGGCTATCCAGTCCAGCAATATGTTCTGTTACATAAGGATTGTCATGGATCAGTGCTAACAAATCCTTCTTAAATTTATCGGTCAATTCCTTGGCATATTCACGAGATCCTACTCTCTTCACGTTGTTGTGTCTCAAGAAAGATGGAATGCGCAGTGTTCCTACCGGCAGACCGGTCTTGTAATCGATATTCATGAAGTTGTACTCCACATACCAATTTACTTCCTTATCCGGAATGATGTCTACCTTCGCATCGGAAAGTTCTGCAATCAGTGGAAGTGCTACACTAGAACCGTCGGTCTGTACACCTTCCTCCAGAATCTTTGCGATATCCTCAGCGAACGTCTTCATTGGAATCTTTTCATCTGTGTTGTGATTGCCAAGATCTACTCCTGTCAGCGACACGAACTTCACTTCCGGATGTGCTTCCAGTATAGCAGCGATTTCCTTCTCGTCGTGTTTGTCCGCAGGAATTGTAAATAACATTTTGTCTAAATCAAAATCCAGCATTTGTTTTACCTTTCTCTACCCTTTCTAACCATTCTGTGCTTCCAGTTGGTTCAGATACTTCTTCAATTCATTCTGGTATTTGCCGTATTTCTCCCAGTCCCCGTCCTTCATGGCATCGGTAGCATTATCATATGCCTCATTCGCCTTCTGAATCAGTTTCTTGGTTGAAGTCTTTCCGGAAGAACTTTTCCCAGAAGTTTCCGTCGACTGACCAGTGTTCGAAGAAGACTTATCTTCCCCGAACAAATCATTGAGTGCATCTGCCAATGTGGCCTCATAAGCGATTTGATCCCCATAAGCGACAATCACTCGCTTCATTTCCGGTATTGCCTGGTTTGAGGCTTCCAGGTATACCGGTTCTACGTACATGATGGAGTTGTTGATCGGAATAACAAACAGGTCCCCTCTCCTGTACTTCGACCCTGAGGAGTTCCACAATGAGAACTCTTTCGAAATCTCCGTATTCTGATCAATTTGCGCTTCAATCTGCATTGGACCGTAGACCGTCTTGTTCTTCGGAAATTTGTAGACGAGCAGTTTTCCGTAATTCTGACCGTCATTCCGTGCCATCATGACTGCTGTCATGTTCTGCTTCGACTTCGGGGTGAACGGAATCATGTTGATGAACTCCGCCTTCTTCTCATCCGGAAGTTTGAAGATGTAATAGCTCGGATCCATTTCCTTCTCCTCGGTACCGTAGATCTGATGAGCAATATCCCACAAATCCTCATCTTGATAGAATACTTTTACCTGATCCATGTGGTACTTAGTGTACACGTTCGCCTGAATCTTTAGGAGCGTGTTCGGATAACGAATGTGCTGACGGATGCCCGCCGGCATTTCGCTCTCGTCCTTGAACAGCGTCGGATAAATCTTCTGGTACGTGCTTGCAATTGGGTCCTTCTGATCTACAACATAGAACGAAGTGTCTCCATTATATGCATCAACTACAACCTTAACGGAATTGCGGATGTAGTTGGTAGAACCTACTTCACCGGAATACGGTTCGGAGTACGGATAGTAGGAGCTTGTGGTGTAAGCATCCATAATCCAGTAAAGCTTACCATCACTGACGGTCATGTACGGATCTCCTTCATAGTCGAGATACGGCATGATTTTCTTTACTCTCTTCTTGATGTTCCGGTTGATAATAATTCTGGAATTCGAATTCACGTTCGATGAAACCAGCAACTTCATGCTGCCTTCTCGAACAGAGAACAGTACACGATTCAAGAGATTCAGCTTAATGCCAGCTGTGCCCTTGTACGTAGTGTAATTGTTGTCGTTCCCGTTCGGGTAATCGAATTCCTGCTCGTCCGTATTGACGATGATATAATCATTGGTTAGCTCTCCGAAATAAATTTCCGGCTGCTTGATGGAAATCTCACTGACACTGGATTCCGGTGGAATGTTCTTCACCACGATATCCGGCTGTCCGCTGGATGTCACCGCGTCTACGCGAGATACTGCCACGCCGTAGCCGTGTGTATATTTCAAATGCTTGTTAATCCAAGTAGAGCTGATTTTCTTCTCGTCGATTTCTCTAGCGGAGAGATATGTCTGCGTTAACTCTCCATTAATCTTATACCGGTCAATATCCACGTCATTGAAATCGTAATACTGGCGAATACTCTGTGTCTGATTGTAATAATCTTGAACCGGTTCGTAATCATTGATACGGATGTTACTAATCGTCTGAGAATTCTCATTAATCGTCTGTCGATTCAGATTGCTATCTGCCGAAAACTCCTGTACGTCAACGTTATCCAGTCCGTACGCATGTCTTGTATATGTAATATTATTTTCTAAATACTTGCTTTCTTTGTTAATTTCATCCGGGCTGACGATGAGGTTCTGCACCGCAAGAGTCATCACTGCGCCAATCGCAGCCACCCCGACAATCAGAGCCGGCACGCGAATCAGTTTCTTGAGTTCTTGCTTGTGCATGTGGATGAGCAACGTCACTGCCCCAACCACTGCCAAAGCCATGATAATTCGGTACACCCACAGTTTCACTGTCACGTCCGTAAAACCCGCACCATACACGGTTCCAGTATGTGCATGAAGCAAATCGAATTGACGAAGCAGGAAATCCACCGCAATCATCGCATAGAATATGACGCCTAATATGGTCAGCTTACCAGAAGCGATGTTCAGCAAATGGGACACGTTCGTCTGGTTGATATCCGGTTTTCTCTTCCCTTTCTTGCGGAATATCTTCCGAAAAGAAATTTCGTTTTCGTCCTCGTCTTCCGATTTCTCGTCCTCCGACTCAGAAAACGCATCGTTTGATACGCCTGGTTCTTCCTCAAAGAAGTCCGGCGTGCGAACAGTCATGAGAATGCCGTAATACAGAAGCGTGATAATCACCACACCGATGACGATTCCAAGCACGATATTGTTAGCCTGTGTCAAGAATGCCAATTTGAACACATAGAAGGAAATGTCCAAATTGAACAGCGGATCCTTCAAGTTAAAATCCGTGGCATGCGTATATTGCTGGAAATTCATCCAAGTTACAGTTGCGGAAGAAATACCTACTGCCAAGCCGAACACAACAGACAAAAGCCATGATGTAATCTTTAGTTTTCGTTCATCCGGGATCTCATGCGATTCGATTTCCTCAAAGTAATGTTTCCTCAGGCTCTTAAGATAAATCCGAACAAGGCCTGTCGCCACTAGGAAAACAGGAATACCGATTTCCAGTTCGGCAATCAGTTTCGTCCAGAAAACTTGGCTATAGCCTAAGCTATCAAACCACATCCAATCCGTGATGAATCCTGCAAACGCCGTTAGTAGAAGTGCAACCAGCAC
>CAVFWT010000139.1:0-3721 GCA_963626305.1 bacterium
CATTTAAGTTGCGTAAGAATCTCGTCTCAAGCTGCAGATAGAAAGTAGCTACGAGGTCGGTCTTGCTCATCACCAAGATGGCGAGAAGCGCCACGCCAAAAAGCACCAGACGGCGCGTGCCGAAAATATGGTGAATTGGATAGAATGCGATATAAGCAATCACCATGACGTTCACGAGCGCAAGAATAATCAGTGGCGGACGGTTTGCACGATGCTCCATCCATAGTCTGGTAAAAGTAATGTCTCGCAAGCGCAACATTGGCCGAGCAAATATGATAATCACAATATAGATGAGTATGCATGTGATTATGCCGGCAAGCGTATTCGAGATAATTCCCTTGAGAAATGGATACAGAAGGCGTACACCGGCAATTGCGGCTACGAGCATGATAACGCCGTAGAGAAGTAAACTGGAAGTGAAGTTCTGAATCATCACAATCCAGTCCGGTGTGTGATCCGTTTCATCCTGATCATTTGAAGTGTATTGATCGAGTTTTCGAAGCAATTTCTTTGGTAAATGCTTCCGGAGGAATCGTGCTACTTTACCGGAATTCTTGATGAGTGTCGGCGTGATTAATGTAGTCAGAATCGAAGCCGCTACGATAACCGGATAGAGGTATTCATCCATCACACCCAGCGAGATTCCAAGGCTCGCGATAATGTATGAGAATTCTCCAATTGGTGCTAAGCTGAAACCACTCTTCAGTGCAGTTTCCATACGCTGACCGGAAAGAATCATACCCAGTGTTGCGAAAATAAGTTTCGCTACCACGGCGATAATTGCAATCGGGACGATGGATGTCCATTGCTCTACAACAACGGAAGGATCTACCTTCATGCCAACTGCAACAAAGAAGATAACGGAAAACATATCTTTAATGCTTCCCGATGCGTGTTCAACTTCCTCTGCATGACTTGTTCCCGCAAAGAAAGACCCGGCGAGGAACGCACCCAGTTCGACTGAAAATCCTAGCTTCTTCGCAAGGAGTGCCAGCGTGAAACATAGGCCAAGCGAGAATGCAATCAGCATTTCGCGATTCATTGAATCGATAATCCGGTTCAATACTGTTGGCAGTAGGTATACGCCGAGAATGAACCATACGAGTAAATAGCAACCCATCAATGCGAATTTTGTAATCATTTCGCTTTTGCTGCTGCTCTGTCCGACGGAAAGGGAAGTGAGAACAACCATCAGGAATACACTGATTAAATCTTCCATGATCAGTTCACCCATGACGAGTGACGTGTACTTCTCTTTGCTGGTGTCGATATCCTCGAAACATTTCTGAATAACGACAGTAGAACTGATAGCGAGCATCGCGCCAAGAAAGATGCAGTTCATTTGTGATAAGCCAATGAGATCACCAAATAGATATCCGACTACCATCACGCCACTCATCTTGACGAGAGCAGTAACAATAGCGGTGCTTCCGACGCTCAACAGTTTATGAAAATCGAATTCAAGACCGATGTGGAACAGAATGATGATGACGCCAACTTCACTCAGCGTGTTGATAACTGGCGTATCTTCTACATTAAAGAACAGGGGAAAATAAGGGCTGATTAGGAAACCAACCACAACATAACCCAGTATAACCGGCAATTTAATCTTCTTAAATAAGACACTGACAATACCGGCAGAAAATAAAATCATCGCGAGGTCGATGACAAGCGAAGGTATGTGCATAGAACTCCTTTCGTTCAGCGGAGTGAAAC
Source organism: bacterium (assembly GCA_963626305.1). Taxonomy (GTDB): domain Bacteria; phylum Bacillota; class Clostridia; order Peptostreptococcales; family Anaerovoracaceae; genus Mogibacterium_A. Next base: position 1,717 of record CAVFWT010000139.1, read on the forward strand.
GTCTTATTGCTAATATTATATCAAAATTTGAAATAAGCGGCAAAGATGACGTGTGGGTTTCATGAAAAACACAAAACAGAAACGAAGCATCTCTGGTGAAAAGCGGAGAGTATTCGTGAAATCTGTTACAAATATTATAATAATTTTACAAATTATAAAAATAAACAAAAAACACTGTGATAAATTATTGTTTTATACAAAAAACTCTTGAAATGACTGTTCAAATCCGATACAATACGAACCATAGTCGCTTTGTACGGGGGGAAGCGGCTGGGTTTATAAGTTATATGGTTTTGATTGATGATTTGTAGAGGTAGACATGTTAAAGATTATTGAAGAATTGAACAATTCGGTAAACGCTTTTATTTGGGGCGTTCCGTCAATGATTTGTATTATTGGCGTTGGCCTGTATTTGACATTTCGAACGAAAGGAATTCAGTTCCGCCGTTTCGGGTACATTCTGAAACACACGCTCGGAACTATTTTTGATAAGAAGGAAGCCGATGAGGGCGCCCTTACACCATTTCAGTCGGTGTGCACGGCACTTGCTGGCACGATTGGAACAGGCAATATTGCTGGCGTTGCAGGTGCAATTGCCCTGGGCGGTCCTGGTGCGGTTTTCTGGATGTGGTGTTCTGCCCTGCTCGGTATGTGCACGAAATTTGCCGAAGTAACGCTGGCAGTACATTTTAGAGAAAGAAACGATAAAGGGGACTGGGTCGGCGGCCCGATGTATTACATCAAGAACGGCCTGAGCCATAAGTGGCAGTTCCTCGCCGTGCTCTATTCGATTCTAGGTGTCCTCACCGTATTTGGTACAGGTAATGCAACACAGGTAAACACCATCGTTGCATCCATCGATTCCGCACTGTACAACTTCAATGTTGTCGATGAAAACGGCGCAAGTTTCGTAAATTTGGGTATTGGAATTTTGATTGCCGTTCTGATTCTCCTGATTCTCATTGGAGGCATCAAGCGAATCGGTAATGTTACGGAGAAGCTTGTACCGTTCATGGCACTATTTTATGTAGTGCTGGGGGTAGCCGTAGTCGTTGTTAATTATCAGAGAATTCCGGAAGTTTTCCGTTCTATATTTGTTGGCGCATTCAATCCTCGCTCTGTAACAGGAGGCATTGTTGGATCTCTCTTCATCAGTATGCGCCGTGGTGTATCCCGTGGAATCTTCTCCAATGAAGCTGGCCTTGGTACGGGCTCTATCGCTCACGCCAGCGCGGACGTAGCACATCCAATTCAGCAGGGTATGTGGGGCGTATTCGAGGTGTTTGCCGATACCATCGTCATCTGCACTCTGACTGCTTTGACGATTCTGTGCAGTGGAATTCAAATTGATTATGGTACAGCAGCCGGAGCCGAATTGACTATCAGCGGATTCACCAGTACCTTTGGTGGCTGGATTTCGATTCTGCTTGCAGTAGCACTTTGCTGCTTCGCATTCTCCACCATTCTTGGCTGGGGATTGTACGGCTCGCGCTGTATCGAATATCTGTTCGGGCATAAATTGGTAAAACCGTTCATTGTCATCTACTCGCTCGTCGCAATTGTCGGTGCAACTATGGATCTCGGTCTGCTGTGGTCTATCGCCGATACGTTCAACGGACTGATGATTATCCCGAACTTGATTGCTGTATTCTTGCTCTCGGGTACTGTTTTCAAGCTGGCGAAGGATTATTTCTCCAAGCCGGAGCCAGAACGAGAAGCAATCGATGCATAGCGCATTTCCTGTGAGCACTCTTGCTAAAAGCAGATAACATTGAGTTTTAGCGACCGAGCGGAGCAGAGATATATTTATTAATCGTGTAAAACACCTAATATGTGTGTTATATATTTACTTCTGTGAAAAGAAAAAAGGACCTTTCTTTCGAGAAAGATCCTTTTTTCTTGTTTGAAGTTGTTGACAGTATCTTCTTTTTCTGTTAACATAACACTTGTTATGCGGAAGTGGCTCAGGGGTAGAGCATCGCCTTGCCAAGGCGAGGGTCGCGAG
>CAVFWT010000140.1:0-3714 GCA_963626305.1 bacterium
TTATCGCACAGAACGGCCTGGATCAGTCGCCGATTACACAGATTCTCGTAGAGAAGAGCATCGCAGGTTGGAAAGAAATCGAGTTCGAGACAATGCGTGACTCGCTGGGTAACGTTATTCAGATTTGCCCGATGGAGAACTTAGACCCGGTCGGCGTGCATACCGGTGATTCCATCGTTGTGGCACCGACGCTGACTCTGGCAGACAAAGAGTTCCAGATGCTGCGTTCGGCAGCGCTGAGAATTATTTCGGCACTTGGGATCGAAGGCGGATGCAACTGTCAGTTTGCGCTCAATCCGGATAGCTTTGAATATGCTGTTATCGAGGTAAACCCTCGTGTATCGCGTTCCTCGGCACTTGCGTCCAAGGCGACGGGTTATCCGATTGCGAAGGTAACGACGAAAATTGCGCTGGGATATACGTTGGACGAAATCGTCAACGACGTTACGGGTAAGACTTGTGCTTGCTTCGAGCCGACAGTAGATTACGTGGCGTTGAAGGTGCCGAAGTGGCCATTCGACAAGTTCGCAGGTTCGAGCCGTAAGCTGGGAACGAGAATGAAGGCGACCGGCGAGGTTATGTCGATTGCGAACTGCTTCGAAGCGGCACTCATGAAAGCCATTCGTGGTGCAGAGATTTCGTTGGATACGCTAAATTTTGAGTACCACGGAAGCAAGACGCTTCTTGAACGCATCGGAACGCAGGACGATCATCGTCTGTTTGCGATTTTCGAAGGGTTTAAGACGAAGCAGGTCACTGTTGAACAGGTGCATGAAATCACGAAGATTGACTGCTGGTTCCTGAATCGCATCAAATACATTGCGGATTTTGAACTCGAGCTGGAGACGGCTGCAAAAGGTGGCGTACTGCCCGATGCAGTGTATAAAGAAGCGAAGAGACTGGGTTATACGGACGAAGCCATTTGCAGACTCGCGAACGTAGAGGAAGTACCGGGTTTTGATTTTAGCTACAAGATGGTAGATACATGCGCGGCGGAATTTGACGCGATGACACCGTACTTCTATTCGACGACAGATCAAGAATGCGAATCCAGAAGCTTCAAGAGAAGCGGCAAGCCGGTCATCATGGTACTGGGTTCTGGCCCGATTCGAATCGGCCAGGGAATCGAATTCGATTACTCTTCGGTACATTGCGTGTGGAACCTGAGAGAGATGGGATACGATGTTGTTATTGTCAACAACAACCCGGAGACGGTTTCGACTGACTACGATACGGCGAACCGACTCTACTTCGAGCCGCTCCATCCGGAAGATGTCATGAACATTATCAAGGTGGAGAAGCCGATTGGTGTCGTTGTGGCGTTCGGTGGCCAGACCGCCATCAAGTTGACACAGTTCTTGCATGACAACGGAATTCAGATTCTCGGAACATCGGCAGAGGGAATTGACCTCGCGGAAGACCGCGGTAAATTCGATGCACTGTTGGAGCAGTTCGGTATCAGCCGTCCGAAGGGACAGAGCGTCACTTCGCTGGAAGGTGCACTCAAGGCAGCCGAAGAAATCGGGTATCCGGTGCTGCTGAGACCGTCTTACGTCATCGGTGGCCAGAACATGACGATTTCCGGCGATGAAGAAGATACCATCAAATACATGAACCGAATTCTCGCAAACTCGGATGATAATACGGTTCTGGTTGATAAATACATGCCGGGCATTGAGCTCGAAGTCGACGTCATTTCGGATGGCGAAGACGTGCTCATCCCAGGAATTATGGAACACATCGAGAAAGCGGGCATTCACTCGGGCGACTCCATTGCAGTATACCCGCCGTACAATCTCTCCGACAGACAGCTCCGCCGCATCGTAGATATTTCGGAGAAGTTAGCACTGGCACTCGGAACGAAGGGGTTGGTTAACATCCAGTACCTTCAGTATCAGGGCGAACTATACGTTATTGAGGTAAATCCGAGAGCGTCCCGTACCGTGCCGTACATCAGCAAGGTGTCAGGCGTGCCGATGGTTGATCTTGCATCTCAAGTAATGCTGGGGGCGAAGCTAGAAGACCTCGGTTATGGAACAGGACTCTTCCGCACACCACCGTACGTTGCAGTCAAAGTACCGGTGTTCTCCTTCGAGAAGCTGACCGATGCGAACTCGATTCTGGGCCCGGAAATGAAATCGACCGGAGAAGTTCTCGGACTGGGCAGAACAATGAACGAGGCACTTTACAAGGGCCTGACGGCTGCTGGTTTTACCGTGCCATCGCGTAAATTCGGTGAAGATTGTGGCGTGATGATTTCGGTACAGAAAAGAGATTACCCGGAGATTCTTCCAATCGCACTCAAGCTGCATGCACTGGGGATGAAACTCTACGCAACGCGCGGAACGGCGGAAGCAATCCGCAAGACGGGTATCGAAGTAACGCAGGTGCAGAAAGCGCAGAGAAACAACGACATCATTGATTTGATGGAAAGTGGTAAAACCAGTTACATCATCTTCACCGGTCAGGCGAACGATGCCGCACTGGGTGATTACACCGCTGTCCACAAGCGTGCGATGCAGCTCGGCATTCCGTGCTTGACCAGTTGCGATACTGCCGGTGCGCTCGTGAACATGATTGAATCTAGATTTACTCCGCAGAATACGGAGCTGGTGGACATCAACCACATGAGAAGCAAGCACCGCAACGTGTACTTCACCAAGTTACACAGCTGCGGTAACGACTACATTATTCTGAACAACTACGATGGACGAATCGAAGGTCCGGAGTCGCTGTGCGTGAACTTGTGTGACCGTAACCGTTCCATCGGTGGTGATGGTATCGTCCTCGTAGAGAAGTCACGCAAAGCAGACATTCGAATGAGAGTTTTCTACAGCGATGGTACCGAAGGCGATTCCTGCGGTAACGGAATTCGCTGCGGCGCGAAGTTCGCTTACGAAGAAGGCTTGGTTGGACGCAATGTCATTAACGTAGAGACAAGAAACGGCGTTCAGAAGCTGAAGCTGTTCATGCGAGACGGTCGTGTGTCTTCTGTAACGACGTATGTGCCAGAATCGCAGTTCCTGTATGACGCAGAAGCACAGAAGGTTGCCGCTGCAGATTCTCGCATGAGTGAATCGTTAGCAGCTGCCGGTGCATATGATTTCCGCGTTTGTTCTATTGCTGGGGGCGGACTCCATTGCCAGATTTTCTGTGATTCCATCGACACTTTTGATGTGGAGAAGGTGGGACCGATGATTGAATACAGCGATATTTTCCAGGAACCGACATGCTTCGAATTCATCAAGGTAGTGGATCGAAACACGGTTCGTATGAGGGTCTGGGATGGTGCGAACGGAGCAGTTATGTCCAGTGCCAGTGCGGCATTCTGTGCGGCACGAATGGCTGTTGAAATGGACTACTGTGACCGCGATCGTGACATTACTGTAGAGACGCCAGGCGGAGATATTACCATCAGCTGCGGCGAAGAACAGATTAGCCTCTTCGGGGAAGTATCCTTCGCATTTAGCGGCAAGTTCTGGTATTAGTTCATTTAAAACATTAGGAGATTATGGGAGCGGATAGAAATCTACTAATGGCAAACGAGTTAGCAAAAGTTATTTAATATTTGGCAACGAATAAAGGCACCTCTCGGATGAGAGGTGCCTTTTGTAGTTCAATCGTTTATCAATCGTGGATGCTATCTCGTGTTGATGCCTGGAATTACTTTGTCTTGACGGTTTTCTTTGCGCTCCACTTGGAGTAGTAAGTCTT
>CAVFWT010000141.1:0-3709 GCA_963626305.1 bacterium
GTGCACGCATTGATTACCGCCATCGGTGTGCGCAGCTCATGCGATGCATCCGATGTGAATTGACGTTCTCGCTGAAACGATAGCTCTACTGCCGAAATCATCCGGTTGAACATGTTTGCGAGTTCACCGACTTCATCTTTCGACGTAACCCCTTCGATTCGTTTCGAGAGGTCTCCTTCACTGATTTGTTTGGCAGTCTCTGTAATCTGATATATCGGTTTCAATGCCTGTCTCGTGAGAAGTTTCGCACCGATTACGGTGAAAAGCAAATACCCCAGTGCAAGGCCCAGGAGAATCCAGATGAAATCCGCAAGGAAGTCGTTGAAGAAGATGCTACCTAAGGCGTATACCTCCACCTTCTGTTTCCCAACCTTCACGCTCTGATGGTAGAATTGCCATTCGTCAAGGTCTTCGATGCTTCCATTTTGATAGTTTGCCATTTGGAATGTTTCATCCGCATGTTTGCTCTGATAGACAACATCCCCTTTCTCATCTTCGACACGAACGTATGTCCCTTGCCGAATATCATCGCGCTTGATGGAGTTCGTATCAACAAGAATTTCGCCATTTGCTTCATACATCGCTTCTGTGACCGCCGACGCAGAGAGTTGCAACTTTCCCGATAGGCCATCATTCAAAGAAGCTTCCACCATAAAATAGATGCTCGGTATTAGAACCGTCAACAGAATGGCAGATAGGATGAAATATGCCAGCGTAATTCTGGTGCTGATTTTTAATTTCTTCATATATTATTTATCACCATCACCCAGTTTCATGACGTACCCATATCCACGAACCGTGTGAATCAGCGGAACATCGAAACCTTTGTCAATCTTATTTCTCAAATATCTTACGTACACATCCACGACGTTGGAGTCATAATCGAAATCGTAATCCCATACATGATCGGCGATTTGGCTCCGTGTAAGGACCTGCTCCTGATTGCTCAGAAAATACTGCAGCAATGCGTATTCTTTCGATGTGAGGTGGATTTCTTTATCGCCCCGGTGGACGGTGTGTTTCGGTAAATCCATCACGAGATCGCCGAGCTGCAATTTATTTTCTTTTACATTGTTGTGCCTGCGAAGAAGTGCACGAATTCTCGCTAGTAATTCGTCAAAAGCAAATGGCTTGGTCAAATAGTCGTCCGCGCCCGCATCCAGACCGGCAACGCGGTCCATGATAGAATCCTTCGCGGTGAGCATCAGCACCGGCGTCTGATGTCCGAGATTGCGAAACTCCCGCAGCACGATTACGCCGTCCTTCTTCGGAAGCATCCAATCCAATATGATGCAATCGTATTCTTCGTTGGTCATATAATACAGTCCATCTTCTCCATCGTAGCAGCCATCCACCATGTAGCCCTCTTCCTTGAGTCTTCGCAGGATGATTCGATGCAAGGACTGATCATCTTCAACAATTAGTATTCTCATGCTTTAACGCTCCTTGTCGCCCTCTGGCTTGCGTAATTTCTGTATGACAATACTTATCATAAATCTGATTCAATTTTTCTGCAATACGCACGAAATCTCTTTCTTCCGCGACTTTGCGGCCGTTCGCAGTCAAGTCGGGAAGTTCTCCCGAGAGCATCTTCTCAGCGACTTCGACGAACTCTTCGGTCTCGTCCGCTTTATAGACGTTCTCACCATTCTTCAGCCAATCGCTGTATACCGGAATGTCGCGCACAAGCGTCGGTGTGCCACATGCCAGTGCTTCGAGCACCACGATTCCCTCTGTTTCCTCGTGGCTCATGAAGCAGAAGAGATCACACGACTGATAGGCGCACAGGAGTTCCTCTGGGACAACATATCCGGGAAAAATCAGATTATCCGGAGCGCTGGCGATTGCGTCCTGGACGCTCTGTGGAATGAGCTTCGGGTTGGTGTATCCGAACCAGATGAACTGGACATCGGGCATCTTCTTTGCCATTTCTACGAATTCCAGAATTCCCTTTCGCTCGATGTAGTGGCCGACCGATATAACGATTTTCTTATCTTCCGAGATTCCGTACTTCTCACAGAACGCCTGTCGCTGGCTTCGGTCCGGTCCATATTTCCGAATATCGATTCCGTTCGAAATTGCAACGACCGGTTTGTTGACATCATAACTCAGCAGCAGCTGACGCGAATATTCCGTCGGTGTCAGAATCACATCACCAAGATTGTAACAGAACTTAATCCAAGTGCGGAACAACGGTGCCAAGAGGTTGGAACATTTGAAAGAATTTCGGAAGTCTTCCATCGTTGAGTGACCGTAATAGACGACCGTCTTCTTCTGTAGTTTCGCACGAATTGCGGTCCATACGCTGTTCGGGAATACGGTGTTCAGATGAACCACTTGGGTATCTGAATCCATTCGGTCTACGACTTCATTCCCGCCCATTGCGAGAATCCGTCGCTGGTGTTTTACCGCACTTCCGACACCGCTCTTCTCAATCAGTTTCATCGAACCGTTATAGACACATACCTTCATTTTATCTTGCACCTCACTTTGCATTGAAGCAGCCGTATTCTACGCTGCCAGGGTTTGAATCCAGTGGAATATCACACCCAGCCCCAGGCTATATATCGCAATTGATCCCGGTTTCCCGAGCAGGATAATCAGCGAAAATGTTTTCAGATTCATCTTGGTCGTTCCTGCCAGATAGCACAGGAAATCATCCGGCGCAAACGGGAAAAATATCGCCAGCGCGAACAGCCTGGTGAAACTCGTTTCCGAGTTCGTCCAACTTTCATACTTCTCATACAATTTCGGCTTAAACAGTTGCATGAGCACCGATTTACCGTACGCTTTCGAGATAAGGAATGCGATTATAGATCCGATGCAAATGCCCACATAGTTGTAGATAAAGCCCAAGCCTGCACCGAAGCAGATTACACCGGCAAGACAGCTGACACCGCCGGGTATGATGGGAATTACCACTTGTACAATCTGGATGATAACGAAGACAACACCGCTCATCACACCAAACCCTGCGATGTAGAGCTGCATCTCCTTCTGCGAAGTCAGGATTCCTTTCTTCCACAGGTAGACACAGTACGCCGTCGCCAAAACCATCCCCACAATCGAGATGATGTTACAGAGCTTCCCTGCATTCATAGGCGTTTCCCCTTCTCCAAATCGCATCGCGGTACACAGCCAAACACGAATCAGCGAACGTCTCGATAGAATATCGACGTCGCATATATTCACATGCCTTACGGCCCATTTCTTTTCTCAAATCCTCATCGCCCACCAGCGCGTCGAGCTTCTGCATGAACTCGTCTTCACTTCGGTAGAGATATCCATTCTCTCCATCCTGGATGACATCATCCAAGCACTCATCATCGTGGCACAACAGCGGCAATCCCGACGACATGGCTTCCATGTAAGTCAAACCCTGTGTCTCGCTTCTGGAGGCACTGACGAAAATATCGCCGACCGGGTAATAATCTGCCACCTCATCCGGCGAAACCATTCCGGTAAAAATAACTTTCTCCTGAACTCCCAGTTCCGAGGCGAGCTTTTCTAATTCTTCGCGATGCGGGCCATCGCCCACAATCATGAGTTTCAATCCTTGGTGTTCATCCTGCAAATAGGAGATGATTTCATCGAGGTTCTTCTCTTTCGCCAGGCGGCCGATGGAAATCAGTAAGGTCTCATCGGGGCGAATGCCCCACTCGTTCCGAATGCGTTCACGAATGCTGCTTTTATCCGAGGCGAACTGTTC
>CAVFWT010000142.1:0-3642 GCA_963626305.1 bacterium
GTCTTATATTTATCGGGATCGTGTAAATAATCGACGATTTCCTGCAGATTCTCTTTCGCCTCGTCTTCACCCGCAACATCGGAGAACTTGATACCGTTCGTCGACTGCACGTAGATTTTCGCATTGGATTTGCCCATGCCGAACATCATCGAGCCCGAACCACCGGCCTTGTTCATCATGCTGTTCTGCATCCGTTTCCCGAGCCACATGAAAAGCAAAATCGGCAGCACCCACGTGAGCAGTAAGCTATATAACGGCGACGTTGTCTCATCAATCGTTCCACTAAAAGTTGCACCCGCATCCGAGAGGCGATCGACCAAATCCGGATCGTTTAGTTTTGCAGTTTCATACACACCATTATCCGTCTTCAACGTGAAGACAATCTTGCTATCTTGGATTTCTACTTGCTTCACTTTCTTATCGTTAAGTTGTGATATGAATGTACTGTAATCAACGTCTTTGATTTGAAGCTGCTGAATATACGGTTTCAGAAACAAATTAATCGCAATCAGTACGAGCAATGCGCCAATCCAGAAATTGATAATTGGCTTCTTTGGTGTCTTTATTTCATTCATTTTCTACCTCATAATTCTTGTGCTATGTAATTAGCACTCACATTGTATGACTGATAATAGCACTCTAAAATCAAAGATTCCACATTTTCACGAACTCTTCACGGTAAAAATACCTTTTCAACCAATTCAAAAGAAGAGACTGCCACGCTCTTGGCAGTCCCTACTCGTTCATTTCTAATGCTACTATTATTAAATTACATTGCCACATTCTCCGAAGCAAAGTCCGCTACATACGGTCCAGCTCCTGCAATTTCACTTCGCATGTCGGGATACTTGGACTGGAAGTTCTCTTGGAACATCAGTGCCAGCTGGTCTGCTTGCTGATCGTACTCCAGGCCACTCTTCCACGTATTTCGTGGATTTAACATTTCACTCGGTACGTTCGGGCAAGATACCGGGATATCCAGGTTGAAACGGTCATCATGGATATATTTTACATTTTCCAGATTACCATTGAGTGCTGCTTGAATCATCGCACGAGTGTATTTCAGTTTAATTCTGGATCCCGTACCATAGGCACCACCCGTCCAACCAGTATTGACGAGGTACACTTTTGTCCCATATTTCTCAAGGCGTTCACCTAGCAATTCGGCATAACGCGCTGCTGGAAGTGGCATAAACGGTTCTCCGAAGAGGGTTGAGAATGTTGGACGGGGTTCCTTGATACCTCGCTCGGTTCCCGCAACCTTCGCCGTAAATCCCGTTACGAAGTGATACATCGCCGCATTCTTCGAAAGGCGCGAAATTGGCGGGAGAACGCCGAAAGAATCGGCCGTCAAGAAGATGACAACTTTCGGGATACCACCTTTTCCGTCCAGTTCGGCATTACGAATGTATTCTACTGGATAGCCAACCCTCGTATTTGCAGTCCATTTCGAATCGTGGAAATCCGGGTTATGCGTACTTTCATCGAGAACTACATTTTCGAGTACCGAACCAAAGCGGATTGCATGATAGATTTCCGGTTGATCGGCTTCTTCAAGATCGATGCATTTGGCATAGCAACCACCTTCAATGTTGAAGACCCCATCTTCCGACCAGCCGTGCTCATCGTCACCGATTAATTGCCTTCTCGGGTCTGCAGAAAGCGTTGTCTTTCCAGTTCCCGAAAGCCCGAAGAAAACCGCTGTATCGCCCGATTTTGGGTCCATATTGGCCGAGCAATGCATCGGGAGAACATTCTCCTCTACTGGAAGTACGTAATTCATGATAGAAAATACCGTCTTCTTAATTTCTCCGGCATACGATGTGCCAACGATGACTGCAAAATGCGATTCGTAATCAATCATAATTGCCGCTTCAGAATGGATTCCGTACTTCTTCGGATCACACTGGTATCCTGGAACTGCTAGAATCGTGTAATCTGCTTCGCCAAATTCATCAAGCTCATCCTCAGTCGGCCGAATAAGCAGATTGTGGATGAACAGATTCTGCCATGCCTTTTCATTAATCACACGAAATTTTCTCGTATACTTCGCATCGGCTCCTGCATAACCATCGAAGAGAAATACATCCTCCCCTTCGAGATAACGAATCGCATCCTCTTTGATTTGATTGAACACTTCACGAGAAATCGGACGATTCACATCGCCCCAATGAATATTATCATGTACAGCTTCGGTATCCACAATGTATTTGTCAAAAGGAGATCGCCCTGTATATTTTCCCGTCTGCACGGAGAGCGCACCATTGCTTGCAAGCATCCCCTCACCTCTTGCTAAGGACTTCTCGACCAGCAGTGCTGCCTCCAGGTTTCGATATACGTTCTTTGCTTGAATTCCTAGCTTCTCGATTCCATAATCCTTCATTACGATTCTCCCTTATATGATTCTGTAATTTTGAGTTTACTTCATAAGTTAAGTATCCCTTACACTTGTAAAGTATATGTAAATGTAGTAATATAATCCAATACTTATATTTGTATGTTTTATATAGTTTTGAAATTATATACCCGATTCTAATTTTAGTATCAAATCATAGAATGCATGATATAAATCACGATTCAACTCACAGTTTAATGCAAAGGAGCTCACATGTTTCAAGGAATGGAATACGTCTATGCGGTCTATCAAGAGAAGAATTTCTCGAAAGCAGCTGCAAAATTATATATATCGCAGCCTTCGCTCAGCGCAAATATTAAGCGCATCGAGAAGAAAATCGGTTATCCCCTCTTCGACCGCTCCACAAAACCGTTATCGCTGACGGAATGCGGTGAGCAATACATTGCGGCTGTTGAACAAATCATGTCGATTACCCACGAATTCGAGACGTTCATCGGTGACTTCGGAGAACTTCGCACCGGATCGCTTCATTTCGGTGGAAGTAACTTCTTCTCATCGTGGGTTCTTCCGCCTATGCTCTCTGCATTCTCGGAGAAATATCCGAAGCTCGAAATTTCCCTAACCGAAGCGAAATCCAGAGAACTCGTGACGATGCTCCAGAATTCGCAAATTGATTTCATCTTGGACAATAAAGAACTCGATCTCAACGTCTTTGAACGCCATCATGTAGGCAAAGAAGACATCCTACTGGTCGTCCCGAAGCGAAATCCACTTAACAAAGAATTGAAGGAGTTCCAGATTCCGCTAAAAGCAATTCGAGATGGCTCATTCCGCGATTCATCATACGCTGCGGTCGACCTCTCGCGCTTCCAGGATGAATCCTTCATCATACTTCATTCATTTAATGATACTGGTAATCGTGCTCGCCTTCTCTGCCAAGAATACGGATTCAAACCACAAATCGCGCTCGAACTCGATCAGCAACTTACCGCTTATAACGTAGCAGGATCGGGTCTTGCTTGCACCTTCTCTGGCGAACTCATGATTTCTCGGTCGAACGAAAACCCCAACGTCGTCTATTACAAGCTACAGGGCAAGAACGTTACTCGAAACATATACTTCTATTGGAAGAAAGGACGCTATCTCAGCCAAGCGATGCGCGTCTTCATGGATACCGCGATGAAGGAGATCCGGTTGTAAGAATACGCATTAAGTAATTCTATTTTTAGCCAACAAAAAAAGCGTGAAGCGAAATCGCTTCACGCTTTCGTTCGTATTCAAGAGTT
>CAVFWT010000143.1:0-3550 GCA_963626305.1 bacterium
CTGGATATCGTCATCGGTAAAGGCCCGTCGGCTCGGTCACTGAGAATTGACCTTTCTCATTTTACCCTGATTGGAGCAACGACGAGAGCGGGCAGCTTGTCGGCACCGCTTAGAGACCGTTTTGGTATCATTTCGAAGTTTGAATTCTACACGACCGAAGAACTCAAAGAGATTCTTCGAAGATCGGCGCATGTCATGAATATCCGCATCGACGAGGATTCGCTTCAGGAACTGGCGATGAGATCGCGCGGAACACCACGTATTGCGAACCGCATGCTGAAGCGCGTGCGTGATTTCTCAGAGGTTATCGAGGATGGCAATGTGAATATCGATATTACAAGAAAGGCCCTTGATGCACTTGGCGTCGATTCACTGGGACTCGAGAAGCTGGATCGCGAGATTCTGAGCACGATTATTAAGGGGTTCAACGGTGGCCCGGTGGGCATCGAAACCATCGCATCGGCAATCGGCGAAGAGCGCGTAACCCTCGAAGATGTAAATGAGCCGTACCTCATCCAGTCAGAACTGATGTATCGCACGCAGAAGGGTAGAATGGCTTCGAGAAAAGCATATGAACACCTCGGACTGATGGACCTTTTTCCAGAAGAATAGAACACACAATTACAAGAAAACAATAATAACGACTGAAGGATAGATATGAAACTAGACGATTTTGATTACAACTTACCGGAAGAACTGATTGCGCAGACGCCTGCTCAGCAGCGCGATTCCTGCCGTTTGATGGTGCTCGACCGCGAGAATCACACCATCGAGCATCGTCACTTCCATGATATCAAGGAATATTTGAAACCTGGCGACTGCATGGTTCTGAACGACTCTCGCGTCATCCCGGCGCGCCTCTACGGCACCAAAGCAGTGACGGGTGCACACATCGAATTTCTGTTGATTAAACGGCTCGACGGTGATGTGTGGGAGACGATGGTTCGCCCCGGAAAACGCCTTAAGGAAGGTGACACGGTCATCTTTGATTCGGAGCATCTGTTCCAGGCGCACATACTTGGAATGCACGATGCGGCACAGGGAACGAGAGAAGTTCGCTTCGAATACGAAGGCATCTTCATGGAGCGTCTGGAGGAACTTGGCAGCATGCCTCTTCCACCTTACATCGAACGTCCGGCAGACGATGCGGACAAAGAAACCTATCAGACTGTATATAGCAAGATTGACGGGTCGGTTGCTGCTCCGACGGCCGGACTTCATTTTACCAAGGAATTATTGCAGGAAATCGAAGATATGGGTGTCAAGATTGCTTATGTGACTTTGCATGTCGGAATCGGTACGTTCCGACCGGTGAAGTGCGAGAACATCGAAGAGCACCACATGCATTTCGAGGAATACTCCGTTACACCGGAGAACGCAGAAATCATCAACAACGCAATTGCAGACGGACAGCGGATCATTTCGGTGGGAACGACTTCAACGCGAACGCTCGAGAGCGCAGCGGTTGAGACACCGGATGGATACCGCGTGGCTGCAGGACACAACAGCACAGGCATTTTCATCTATCCGGGGTATGAATTCAAGATTGTAAAAGCATTGATTACCAACTTCCATCTTCCGAAATCGACTCTTCTGATGCTGATATCCGCGCTGTATGATCGGGAGCACATCTTGGAAGCATACAAAGAGGCGGTGAACGAGAAGTACCGTTTCTTCAGCTACGGAGATGCAATGCTGATTAAATAGACGAAAATTGGCCAATAACAATGTCAACATCGCAACGAAAGAACATCGAAATATTTTTAAAATAACTAAGGAGGAAAGGCACAATTCCGGATGATAACGTAAGGAACTGTGCCTCAATTATTCATGAGCAACGCTGTAACATATGAATTAATTCATCGCGACAAGAAGACGCGCGCGAGAAGAGGCCGCATCACAACGCCACACGGAACGATTGAGACACCGGTATTTATGCCAGTTGGCACACAGGCGACGGTCAAGGCGATGAAGCCAGAAGACGTTGAAGCGACGGGAGCAGAAATCATCCTGGGAAACACGTATCACCTCTACCTGAGACCGGGCGAAGATATTGTGCGCGAAGCGGGTGGACTTCACAAGTTTATGAACTGGAACAAGGCTATTTTGACGGATAGTGGCGGTTTCCAAGTGTTCTCGCTGGGTAAATTCCGCAAGATTACGGAAGAGGGTGTAAAGTTCAAGTCCTACATCGATGGATCTTCTCACATGATGCGTCCAGAGACTTCCATCGATATTCAGAATGCACTGGGTTCGGACATCATCATGGCGTTCGATGAGTGCGTCGAGTACGGTGCGGATAAGCCATATGTGGCGCGTTCTTTGGAGAGAACAACACGCTGGCTCAAGCGCTGCAAAGAACATCACAAGAATACGGAACAGCAGTCGCTTTTCGGTATCATGCAAGGCGGCATGTATAAAGACCTTCGCCGAATCAGTGCAGAACAGATAGTGGAGCTGGATCTTCCGGGATATGCCATCGGCGGATTGTCGGTGGGTGAACCGAAGGAAATCATGCTCGACGTACTTGATGACTGCGTCGATTATTTGCCACAGGACAGACCTCGTTACCTTATGGGTGTTGGAACAGTTGACTATCTGTTCGAAGGGGTGGAACGTGGTGTTGATATGTTCGACTGCGTCCTGCCAACGCGTCTTGCTAGACACGGCGTAGCGATGACTTCCCACGGTGATGTCAACATCAAGAATGCAGTACATCAGAGAGATTTCAATACGCTTGATTCAGAGTGCAATTGTTATGTATGCCGAAATTATTCGAGAGCATACTTGCGTCATCTCTTCAAATCTAACGAAATTCTTAGTTCGATGCTCTTGTCCGAGCACAACATCTATTTCCTTGTGAACATGATGAAGGGAATCAGAAAAGCTATCGAAGAGGATCGTTTTACTGAGTACAAGAAAGAATTCTACGCGAAATACGGCGAGAAATAGTGTCAGAAGAAATAGGCTCAGAAGAGTTCGGAGGAAATCGAATCCATCGGGACAATGTTGAACTCAAACAGAATACCGCAAATACAATACGGAGAAATATAGAAATGGAAAATTTAAAAGAATGTAAGCTCAAAGGTCTCTGCGGCGGCTGCCTGCATCAAGGCGTACCGTATGAAGAACAGGCGAAGCTCAAAGATGAGCAGATGTATCAGCTCTTCGAGAAATACAATGTAGATTCCTCTTCTTATCAGGGACTGGTTCCGGCAATTACGCCATATCGCTACCGTAACAAGATGGAATATACTTTTGGCGACCAGGAAATCGGCGGACCGTTGGAACTCGGTATGCACCAGAAGGGACGCTTCATGTCCATCGTTACTTGCGATGAATGTCAGCTTGTACCGGAAGATTTCAACCGCGTTCTGTCTGCGACCTTGGAATTCTGCAGAGGAAATGGATATTCTTTTTACCATAAGAAGACACACAAAGGACTCCTGCGAAACTTGGTCATTCGTCACGGCGTTAGAACCAATGAGCTTCTGGTGGACATCATCACTAGCAGTGAGGAAGGATTCGATGAGGAAGGGTACCTCAAGAC
>CAVFWT010000144.1:0-3535 GCA_963626305.1 bacterium
TTCTACCTGGAAAGGCAGGAGTAATTCTGCCTTTCTATAAATTTGTATTTAAAAATGTGTCCATTTGCTTGACTATGTTGCAGTTACAGGCTAAGCAATGACATACAGTTGGTACATTGTTCATCCCAAGCAACATCTATCTAAGCGATGTTGTTTTGTTGATTATACCAACGAGGCGTTTTCGTTGTCAAGCATAATTTCAGTTTTATATAAATTGTACTCTAGTCAAATTTTATAATAATGTCATCCTAAGAAACTCGTTTAATATACGGAAGCCAAACTAAAAACATGTTAATTAAATTGTTTTTAAGCATGTTTTGTAAACTTCGCAGTCGCAAGAAATTACGCCTTGAATTGCGTGTCCCTTAACAGTAGAATAAATGTGGATGTTTCTCTAAAGAACATCCACAACGAATTCAAAATCCTAGCGTTGTAACAATGGTTTATCGAGATATACCATTTGCAGCTGCATAACGTTTCCATCTAGAGAATTGGGGGACTGATGAAAAAGAAATTTATTTTTAGCACGGTTATCGCATTGGCGACAGTGCTCGTGATGAACTTCTCGCTGTGTTACGCTTTTGCGGGCACTTCGAGCAACGACTCTTCCAGCAGCAAGCCGATTTATTTGGCGCTCGGTGACAGCATCACTTACGGCTATGAGCCGGGTGACACCGCACAAGGTAAGCAGCTCACCGACGAATGCTTCGTCAGCATTCTGGCGAAAGACAAGGGTTACACTGCGGTGAACGAAGGTGTCATCGGAAACACGGCGGCCGGTGTTCTGAAGCAGCTGAACACCGGAGAGTTCGATTCCACCATCAAGAACGCGTCGATCATCACGCTTACCTGTGGTGGCAACGACCTGATGGAGGTGCTCTACCAGAAGACCGCAGATTACCTCAACAGCAGCAAGGCTGTCGTTAAAAAATGGGGTAAATTCACAAGTCTCGACGTTATTACAATACTGGCACTTTCCAGCATCTACCCAGACAAATATCCAACAACGGAAGTCACCACCGTGCAACTTGCACTGATGACGGTTTTGTCAACAGGCGACCTTGATCAGTCTACTGAATTCCAGACCGCACTTTCGGAATTCATCGACACGCTGAACCAGGTAACTTCAACTATCAAAAGAAAGAATCCGGATGTAAAAATATTTGTCTCTACTCAGTACAATCCGTATGAGCACTGCACATCGACACTGAAATCGCTTGGCACTACCCTCGGAAAGTGTGCTTCCATACTTCGCCAGAAGGTCGTAGACAATGCTTCCACCGGACAGTACACTGTAGCCGATGTGTATTCCGCATTTGAAGGAAACACCGCGACTTATTGCAACGCCTCAGAAAATCCGCTGCAGATTGACTTCCATCCATCCGTTGCAGGACATGCAGCCATCGCAAAGTGCTTCGAAGAAGTAGTTCCAGATGCTTCCGAAGTAACGCCACCTACACCCGATGGCGGATCGGATTCAGATTCGAAAGATGACGGTTCGAAAGGCAACGATTCCGACTCGGAAAACAGTTCTCATAAGACGGCCAAAAGCACGTCCGACAGTAACAGTGCTTCCGATGATACGAACGCACCGGACACCGGAGATGATGCAAACCTCTGGCTTCCCCTCGCAGCAATGACCGTCAGCACAATAGCTCTGACTGGTATTGTGGTAGCGCGAAGGAAACGGGAACGCAAGGCGAATTAACAGAAGTTTCTTCGTATAGAATCAAAGAAGCCTTCGGTACGATGTATGTACCGAAGGCTTCTTTTTCTAGTTCACTATTCCCGGTTATCTCTAACAACGATTGAGGACATCCCTGGTTTCCAATTCAGAAGATAATCTCCAAAGTACAGCCCTTGACTTCCATTTAATATGATTTACAAACAATTAGTCCTGCAGGGATGCACGAATCAGTTCGCGGAACAGCGGATGTGCATTGTTCGGACGCGACTTGAATTCTGGATGATACTGAACAGCTACGAAGAATTTGTGGTCTGGCAATTCAACAGCTTCTACCAATCTTCCATCTGGAGATGTTCCAACAATATTCATGCCTGCTCCTTCGATGGCATCGCGGAAATTGTTATTGAACTCATAGCGATGGCGATGACGCTCCTGAATTTCCTGCTTGCCATAGGCAGCTTCCAGTTTGCTGCCAGCCTTGATCTGGCAAGGATATGCGCCCAGTCGCATCGTACCGCCCTTTGGAATATTCCCCCTCTGATCCGGCATGAAGTCGATGATGTTATGTGGCGTCTCTTCATTAAATTCTGCAGAGTGCGCATCACTCCAGCCCAGTACATCTCTCGCATATTCGATTACTGCAGTCTGCATTCCGAGGCAAATTCCGAGGTACGGAACATTGTGCTCACGTGCATACTTTGCGGCAAGGATTTTACCTTCGACACCGCGTGCGCCGAATCCACCTGGTACCAGGATTCCGTCTACATCACTAAGGATTTCATCCATATCGTTATTCTCTAAGTCCTCGGACTCAATCCATTTGATATTTACTTTTACTCCATTCTCGTAACCGCCATGATGAAGCGCCTCTGCAACAGAGAGGTACGCATCGTGCAGCTTGGTGTACTTTCCGATGAGGCCGATGGTCACATTTCCTGCTCTCGAATCGATACGCTCCAGCATCTCGTTCCATTCATGCATGTCCGGAACACCTGGCTCGATGTTGAGCTCGCGGCAGACGATTTCGCTGAAATGAGATTCCTCCAGCATAACCGGTGCGTAATACAGTTCCGATACATCCTTATTGCAGATAACACAGTCTGGACGAACGTTGCAGAACATCGCAATCTTCGAGCGAAGTTCATCATCAATATTGCCCTCTGCACGAAGAACCAGAATGTTCGGTGCGATACCCAGTCCACGCAGTTCCTTTACCGAATGCTGGGTCGGTTTCGTCTTATATTCGCCACTGCTTTTAACATGGAGAAGTGGAGTTACGTGAATGAACAAGCTATTCTCACGACCTACTTCTGCGGAGACCTGACGAATGGCCTCCAGGAACGGCTGGCTCTCGATATCGCCAACGGTACCGCCAATTTCGGTAATAATGATATCCGCATCAGTTGTCTTTCCAACAGTGTAGATGAACGACTTGATTTCGTCGGTTACATGCGGAATTACCTGAACGGTACTGCCGAGGAACTCTCCATTACGTTCCTTGTTGAGGATGTTCCAATAGACCTTCCCGGTTGTCAGGTTGGAATACTTATTCAGATTCTCATCGATAAATCTCTCGTAGTGACCCAAATCCAAGTCCGTCTCCGCACCATCTTCGGTGACGAAAACCTCCCCATGCTGGTATGGGCTCATCGTTCCCGGATCGATATTGATATATGGATCCAGTTTCTGCGCAGCCACTTTATACCCCCTGGCTTTGAGCAGACGTCCCAGTGCCGCTGCAGTGATTCCCTTGCCCAGTCCGGAAATTACTCCACCGGTCACAAAAATGTACTTCTTCATAATGTCCTCCTTTAACCTTCGTTGCTTTACCTTTTTGCAGTGTGATAA
>CAVFWT010000145.1:0-3379 GCA_963626305.1 bacterium
CCGTGTAGCATCGGGAAAATCCGAGGGGTATGTTCTTGCGAAGCACGTGGATCATATCAAATATAATCCGGCCCTCGGGAAGATTAGTCAGCGTGTCCCGATGAGATTGGGACCAACGACTTCGTTCCAGAGTAAGGGAACACTTTCGAAGAACAAGCAAGTTTCGGTCTATATGAAGTCTCGTTACCGCGGCTCGAATGAATGGTGGATGAAGATTAAGGTGAATGGGAAATATCGGTATGTGCGAAGCACGAGACTGCTCCGCGTATCGACATCGAAGTTCGAGTCATATCTATCGGCGCAAGGGTTTCCAGAGTCGTATAAGAAGAAGCTTCGGAAACTCCATAACGCTCATCCGAACTGGGTATTCAAAGCCAAGAAAACAAATTTGAATTATAACACGGTGCTTTCGAGAGAGACTAGAAATGGCGTATCGCTAATCTATAAGTCTTATCCCAAATCTTACCGTGATAAGAGCTCGAAGAGCTACAAGAATGGAAAGTATATCGCGAAGGACGGAAGCACGTGGTTTAATGCGAACAAGAAAGTGGTATCGTATTACCTCGATCCACGGCACTTCTTGAATGGTACGAACATCTACATGTTCCTGTCGCTTAATTATCACTCGTATCAGACGACAACGACTGTAAGCAAAGTGTTGAGCGGGTCGAAACTTCCGAAGAAAGGTTTTACGGCTTCCATGTTCCATAGGGCAGGGAAGAAGTATAAGGTTAGCCCGATTTTCTTGGCGTCACGTGCGAAACAGGAAACCGGTAGCGGAAGCATCGCTATCAACGGTTATCGCTACAAAGGAAAGACTGTATACAATCCATACAATATTGGTGCAACATCAGGATCGAATCCAGTTGTAACTGGTCTCAAGTATGCCTATAAGAAAGGTTGGACCACCAGGACAAAAGCGGTGAATGGAGGCGCCTCGATTCTCGAAAATCAATATATCGGGAAGAAACAGAATACCATCTATTACCAGCGCTTTAATGTAAAGAATGGCTGGCTCCGAGCAGGTACTCATCAGTACATGACGAACATTATGGCGCCGTATTCGGAATCGGAATCGATGAAGAAAGCGTATACGGCTTACGGATTGACGGAAGAGAAGCTCGTGTTCGAAATTCCTGTATACAAATCCATGCCGTTATCGACATCGCTCCCGAAGTAGCCATTGAAGTAACGTCCGACATAATATTCGGGAGATAATAGGTGAAAGAAAGTGGCCGTTGTAAGTGCGTCGATGTAAGAGAAAGAAAGCAAGATAGTAAATTGAACAAAAATAAGTGTGGCTCATCGGAGGTTTCCGATTGGTCACACTTTGTTTTTGTCCGGAAAGTATTTCGAACCTTGTCTTGTGTCACGCACTTTGAGACGGCGGTTGATGCGATTTAATATTGTTCGCTTCTGGTAACTCCACTCTGGTGCAACGAGAAGGCCACGCTGCGTATCTGCAGTAAGGCGGTGTATGGTGACGTCTGGTGGAAGAACTTCCAGAATGTCGACGACGAGTTCGCAATACTCTTCAATCGATTGAAAAGGTACATAATCTGGCATCATGTCGTAGAGGCGAGAGCCTCGAACGATATTAAGCATGTGAATTTTGACGCCAAATGGATGAATTTTTGCAATGTAGGCTGCCGTTTTAAACATGTCCTCTCGGATTTCTCCCGGAAGTCCGAGAATCATGTGAACGACTGTTCGAATTCCGCGGCGATGGAGTTCGTGAATGGCTTGATCGAAGACCTCCAGCGGGTAACCAATTCCCATCAATTCCGAGGTGCGGTCGTGGATTGTCTGAAGGCCTAGTTCGACCCAGAGGAAGTGATTACGATTGATTTCGTCTAAGAGGTCTAATACATCTTCGCCAAGGCAGTCTGGACGAGTAGCGATGGCGATTCCGTCAATTCTTGGGTCTTCAAGTGCTTGGTAGAAGTATTTCCGGAGCGTCTCAACGGGTGCATATGTGTTGGTGTGATTCTGGAAATAGGCGATGTGTTTTGCATTCGGCCATTTATCACTGAGCAGATTAATCTGTTCGCTGATGGAGTCCGCAGAAATCGGTGAAGCGAATTCACCGGAACCGCTAGAGGAACAGAATGCACAGCCACCAAAACCGGCAGTGCCGTCGCGATTCGGACATGTAAAACCGGCATCCAGGGAAAGCTTAATCGTCTTTCCGCCGAATGTCTTTTTGAGGTAATCACTGATGGAATAATAACGTTCTCCGCCTTGCATGTTTGCTCCAAAATCATTGCCCGGTATGGGCCTACATGGTATAATGAATGGTATTATTTGAAAGCGAGATGAATTCATGTTGGAAGAAAAACCGAAGCTTCTTCTTCTCACATGCTGCGGACCTTGTGCCACAGCATGTGTGGAACGCACTGCCTTCGATTATGATGTGACTGTGTTCTATTATAATCCAAACATCACGGATGAGGAAGAGTATTATCTCCGCAAAGAGAATTTGGAGAAGTTCCTTCGCCTGTTCGGAGAGGAATATAAGGATCATACGACGGTTCACTATTTGGAAGGCAAGTACGACCCAGAACGGTACCTCGAGCGAACGAGGACACTTGCATCTGAGCCGGAAGGTGGTAAACGATGCGAAGTCTGTTTTACTCTTCGGTATGAAGAGGCAGCTCGTGTAGCGAAAGAGCTCGGGTTGGATTACTGGACGTCCACGATGTCTGTGAGCCCACATAAGAACTTTAAGCTTCTGACAGAAGTGGGGGAACGATTGGCAGCAGAAACGGGAACGAACTACTTACCAATTGATTTTAAGAAAAAGAATGGCTTTGGCCGGAGTGTAGAGCTTTCGAAGAAATATGACCTGTACCGTCAGCGGTTCTGTGGATGCGAATACGCACGGTATGCGGCAGAGAAAAAGTAAGGGACAAGGAGAAGGAAAATGGCAAACGTAATTATTCCAAAGAATTATGAACCGAAGCTGGGACTTCAGGAGACTCAGCGTGCAATTAAGAAAATCAAAGATTATTTTCAGCAGGAACTGGCGTATGGTCTGCAGCTGCGCCGTGTCAGTGCACCCCTGTTTGTATTCCCAGAGACGGGCTTCAACGATACGCTGAACGGTGTTGAGCGCCGCGTGGAATTCAGCATTAAGGATATGGACGAGCGTAAGGTCGAAATCGTACAGTCCTTGGCAAAATGGAAGAGAATGGCACTGTACAAGTACGATGTTGAGCCAGGTCATGGCATTTATACCGACATGAACGCGATTCGCCGCGATGAAGAACTCGACAACCTACACTCCATTTATGTCGATCAGTGGGACTGGGAAAAAGTAATTACGGCGGATCAGAGAACGACCGAGTATCTCGAAGAAACCGTTCGTACAATCTACAAT
>CAVFWT010000146.1:0-3357 GCA_963626305.1 bacterium
ATTATCGGTCAGGAAGACCTAATTAATGAATGCCTTTCCAATCTTAATTGGGATGGGGATAATATCCAGGTTATCAATGCAACGGAAGTAATTACCAATAACGAGTCTCCGGCGATGGCGGTTCGCAAGAAGAAAGATTCCAGCATTTCAAAGGGAATGCGCATGCTAAAAGAAGGTGAAGTGGATGCTTTCATTTCCGGTGGCAGCACGGGGGCTTTACTTTCGGCAGGACTTCTCATCCTTGGCCGCATTAAGGGTATCAAAAGACCGGCGATTGCAGCCTTCTTCCCAAAGGTTGGAATGGATGACACATCGTTGATTCTCGACTGCGGAGCAAACGCGGAATGTAAACCGGAATACCTCCAGCAGTTCGGCATTATGGGAAGCATTTTCACCCAGCACGTTAAGGGAGTGGAAAATCCAGAAGTCATGCTTTTGAATGTTGGTGCTGAATCGGAAAAAGGAGATCCGCTGCACAAAGAAGCATACGAGCTACTGCAGAATTCTAACATCAACTTCCGCGGAAACTGTGAGGGCCGCGATGTACCATTCGGCTGCTGCGATGTTGTTGTTACGGATGGCTTCTCAGGTAATATCTTCTTGAAGAGTTCGGAAGGTGTTGCATTGGCTGTAATGAAGCGTGTGAAACAGAAGATGACCGAAGGCGTAGTGGCAAAAGCTGGTGCGCTGCTGTCCTATAATAAACTCAAAGATCTTAAGAAGGAATTCGATTATTCGGAGGAAGGTGGAGCACCAATTCTCGGATTGAAGGGACCTGTTCTTAAGATTCACGGAAGTTCTAAGGCTTATGCGGTATATAATGCTATTCTGAAAGCCGTTCCCTATGTGGAACACGACGTTACCCATCTGATTGAAGAAGCAATCAAAGTTAAAGAAGAATCCGAAGAGGAAGACCAATAATGCAAGATTATACAGCGCTAGAGAGAAGTTTATCGTATCATTTCAATAATCCAATCTTGCTCGAGCATGCGCTGATTCATAGTTCGTATGCGTCGGAGCACGGACTGGAATACGTAGAAAATAACGAGAGATTCGAATTTATCGGGGATGCCTATCTGGATGCGGTCATTGGTTTTAAACTTTTCCACTTGATGGAAAGTCGTCCAGAAGGAATTTTGTCCAAGACGCGGGCGAACATCGTTTGCGAAGAGTCATTGGCATCAATCGCTCGTCAGATTCATTTGGGCGATTATCTTCAGCTCGGACATGGTGAGGAACTGCACGGCGGACGAAACAAGAGTTCGATTCTCGCGGATGCAGTGGAAGCCATTATTGGCGCGATTATGATGGACAGCGGTTATGACACCTGTGAACAGGTGGTGCTGAATCTTTTTAAGGAAAATATCGAGCTTGCTCTTTCTGGCAAACTCCATCATGATTACAAATCCGCCTTGCAGGAAAAGTTGCAGGCGGAGTATAAGTCTGCTCGGATTACCTATCCGTTGGTAGAAGAATCGGGTCCAGACCATCAGAAGACATTCTGCGTACAAGTAGTTGTAAATGATAAGGTGTTAGCAACAGGTACGGGCCATAGTAAGAAAGCAGCAGAACAAGATGCCGCGAAAGAAGCATTGACGAAGGGAGATTGTTAATTGCAATTTAAGAGAATTGAAATGCAAGGATTCAAGTCCTTTGCAGATCCAGTTTGTATCGAATTGAATGATGGCATCACCTGTATCGTTGGTCCGAATGGTAGTGGTAAAAGTAATATTTCTGATGCATTGCGCTGGGTGCTCGGGGAGCAGAGTCCGAAGCAACTCCGTGGAAACAAGATGGATGAGGTTATTTTTGCCGGAACGACTAGCAGACGTCCCAAGGGCATGGCGGAAGTATCTCTCGTCATCGATAACTCGAGTGGAATGCTTCCGGTGGATTACAACGAAGTCGCTGTAACGAGAAGAATGTACCGTTCGGGTGAAAGCGAGTATTTGATTAACGGCAACAATTGTCGGCTGAAGGATATTAAAGAGCTTTTCATGGATACTGGTATCGGTGTGGATGGATATTCCATTATCGGACAGGGTAAAATCCAAGAAATTGTCAGCACGAAGGCGGAAAATCGCCGTGAAATTTTTGAAGAAGCGGCCGGTATTGTATTCTACAAGAATCGTAAGCAAGACGCTGAGCGGAAGCTCGTTTCTGCGGAAGATAATTTGGAGCGTGTGCGCGATATCATCGCAGAGATTGAAGATCGTATCGGCGGGCTCAAAGAAGAGTCGGAGAAAGCACAGGAATATATTCAACTGAGAGATCGCTATAAATTACTTTCGGTCAATATTATTCTCCACAGCATTGCCAACCTCGAACGAAATGTCGATGGTGGCAAAGTAGAATTGGAAGATTTGAATCGCGAATATGCTGAAGTCCTTCAGAAATATGAAGACTTGGAAGCGAGTGCGGAATCTTGTCGCGTGAAGGATGCGGCGCTGAACGAGCGCTATGCGGAAAACAACCGACTGCTTCGTGAGAAGACGGAAGAGTTGAACCTCATTACGAATCGAGGACAGCTGAATACAGAGCGTCTCAACAGCATTGAGAACGATTTGAAGCGCCTCCAGAATATCCTCAATGACAGTGGGGAGAAATTAGAATCGTACCGAAATAATCGCCATTTGCTGGAAGAAAATGCGGACGTCTTGGAAAGTGACCGAAAGAATATTCAGAGCAAACTCGACGAAGCGGTATTCAAATTGAACGAAGTCACACGTAAGGCGAGTGCGGTCCGAGAACAGATTGAACGAAATAAAGAAGCGGTTATTGACTACAGCAATAAGAATGTGTCGCGGAATGCGGAAATTCATACACTGGAGAACTATCAGAATACGCTCAAAGAACGGATGGAGAAACTCTCGGAAGAAAACGTTGGCCGTGATGAGTCCATTTCGCAGAATCGGGCACGTCTGGAAGAAATTCAAACTGCTTTTAGCGAAAAGAATACGGAAAAAGAATCGTTGCAATCGGAAATCGCAAAGCTCAACGAGGATATTTTTGCAGATAATCAGAAAATCGCATCGTATTCGAAGCGTCTCGAGGAAATTATTCTTCAAATTAACCGACTGACTACTCGTCGCAACACCATCGAAGAGATGGAGAACAATTACGAAGGATACAACAATGCGGTTCGCGCCGTGATGCAGAAGAATCTGCGCGGCATTATCGGTACGGTTTCGGAATTGATGACGGTGCCGGATGGTTACGAACTAGCGATTGAAACGGCGCTGGGCGGTGCGATGCAGAATATTATTTGCGACACCGATAATGCCGCGAAGCAAGCGGTCGAATGGCTGAAGTCTGCAAGAGCTGGCGGAGCGACATTCTTGCCAATTTCTTCCACTG
>CAVFWT010000147.1:0-3264 GCA_963626305.1 bacterium
GCCAGAGCCGGAACCACCACCGGAGCCAGAGCCACTACCAGAGCCACCGCTACCACCAGAGCTGGAACCACTGTCAGATTTACCACCGGAGTGATTGTTGCTAGAGCCACCACTAGAGCTGCCGTTAGAACTACTGCCTGAACCACCAGAATTACTGGAGTTGCCATCAGCGTTACCAGAACTGCTGGATTCGCTGCTGGAATTCTTCTTTGTTGTTTTCTTAGAACTACCGCTGCTGCTACCCGAACTGTTGTTGTAAGAGGATCCAGAGTTGGTTTCCGTTCCTTCGATGTAATATTCACCATTTTTCTTAATTACGTCGGACGGCTGAGAAGGATATTCGCCTTCTTTTGCCGCGGAAATCTTGTTCATAATCTTTCCCCAAAGTGCGGCTGCACCGGAAGAATCGGATGAAAGCTGAATGTTATAGTCGGTACCAACCCAGAGTGCTGCTGCGTAGTGTGGGGTGAATCCATCGAACCAAATATCGTAGTTGTTGGATGTGGTTCCGGTCTTACCACCAGCCTGTACGCCAGAGACGGCAGCGGCAGTACCGGTACCTTTCGAAACAACGGATTTCATCATGTCGGTGAGGATGAATGCAACGCCTTCATCCAGTACCTTAGTCGATTTCGATTCCGACTGTAGGAGCAGGTTTCCGTTGCGATCTAATACCTTGCGGTATGCGATGGAGGATTGACGAACGCCACCATTTGCAATCGTCGCATATGCCTGCGCCATTTCAATTGGTTTTACACCCTTAGTCAGACCGCCCAATGCCAATGCTGCTGCGTTCTCGTCGTTGTTGTCTCCGTCTCGGTTCAATGTTGTGATACCGAACTTTTCAACGAGGTCTGCAGAGTAGGTGGTGCCTACTTGTAAGAAAATCTTTACCGCACAAACATTGGAGGAGAGCTGCATCGCACGTCTCATTGAGATGCGACCTTTGTATCCACCGTAGGAGTTAGTCGGCCAAGTCTTTCCTTCGAAGGTGATTTTCTCATCGACGATAGTGGAACCGGCAGTCATGTAATCACCGTAGTACTTCGTTCCTTGTGTATCGTTGTTGTAATCGGTGTAAGAGAATTTCTCACCTTTCTGGAGATAATCGTAACTCTTCTGAAGTGCTGCACCGTATACGGCAAGTGGCTTAATCGAAGATCCCGGCTGACGAGCGTTTAGTGCACGGTTGTAGAGTCCGCTTCCTTTGACACCACGGCCACCAATCATTGCTTTGATTTCGCCGGTGCCGACTTCCGTGATTACCATCGCACCTTGAGGCTGGATGACTTTATCTGCCATCGTAATAGCAGCATCCTTGATGACCCAGGTGCTTCCGGATTTCTTGATTTTGTCTGTATTATTCTTGATGTATTTTGCATCAATGGTGACATTGCCACTCTTATCAATCGTCTTATTCTCTGCCGGAATGTTAATATATCCCGCTGCATAGATGTAATAACTACCGTTCTCGGTGGTATAGGATGGCTTCAGTTCGATACTATAATCGGTTCCGCTATCCACCGTCGTCTCATAGATGTTCAGTCTCTTACCAGCTTTGATGGTAAGGGAACCATCTGAGTTCTCAGTAAATTCTCCCTTCTTCAACGTGAAATCTCCCTTGCTGTTGAGAAGGTTGCTGTACTTGTACAAACTGATGCTGCCAGAATCCGTGATGATATTTCCTTTGGAATCCGTATTCAGATTCAAGAGGGTCGGGAAGTTGCTGGAATCCGCAAATGCATCATTCATGGAGTCTTGAGCTTCCGAATCCAATGTGGAATAAATCTTGAGTCCACCGCTGTATACCATTTGCTCTGCGGTTTCTTCATCCATATCGTATTCCTTCTTCAGGTCAGAAATAATTTCATCTGCCATGTAATCCTTGAAATACGTGGTCGAATTATCACTCGTTGTCGAGATGTTCGGATTCAAGAATTCCGTCAAATCAGTGTCCTTGTTCTCGTTGTATTGTTCCTCGGTGATGTAGCCTTGGCTCTTCATCAAAGAGAGACACAGGGAACGACGATCCTTCTCAATGTCGTTGGCGTAATATTTCTTGCCATTGACCGTAATTTTCGTCATATAGGAGGTGACATCTGTGGATGAATCCGAATCTTTGATGAGTGCATAGGTATCTGGCGACTGAGGAAGTGCAGCCAGAGCGGCACATTCTATCAGATCCAAATCCTTTACGTCTTTGTTGAAGTAGCACTTCGCTGCAGATTCAATGCCGTAATTTCCGTAACCGTAGTAAATACTATTAAGGTATGCCGTAATAATCTCTTCTTTCGAGAGGGCAAGCTCGATTCTCACGGAGTAATACATCTCGATAATCTTGCGGCGTAAGCTTCGCTGACTCATGATATCCGGTAAGTATACGTTACGAGCGAGCTGTTGTGTCAGTGTACTTGTTCCACTGATACTACCACCGCTCGTGACGGATTGCACAATTGCACCAATCATACGAGTCCAGTTGAATCCATGATGCTTCCAGAATGTCTTATCTTCCAGTGCGACAATCGCATTAATCATATTCTCTGGAATATCTTTGTATTTAACAATCGTCCGCTGTTCGCCACTGGACAAGGTGTCGACTTTGTTACCGTCTTGGTCATACATTACCGAGTCGGTAGAAATCGAATCGTAGATGTTCTTTGGATCGATGCTCGGTGCCGTAATGATCGTCACTGCGGTGTATAGGAAGCATACCGCAAAGAATGTTGCAACCGTGCGCACGCCGAACTTAAACACTTTGCGCTTACGCGAAAGCGGGTTGCCGTGCTTGTCGGTCCAGTTGTTCGGATTCAAATCTCGTATGAAAGCGTCGAGCTTCGGATGTTTCTCACAGAAGGTGAAGAACTTGTCTTTAATGCCACCCGGTTTTATCTTATCGCGAGTTCGAGGTGTCAGAGGTGTTACAGCCTTTCCGTCTTTCTTCTTCGAATTTTTCTTCCGACCAAAATTAAATTTCTTTTTCTTTGGGTTTTCCGGATCGCCATTCGAACCGCCACCGCCATTATTGTTACCACCGCTATTGCCGTTACCACCACCCATGAAGGCTTCTTCGAAGGCGGAGATATCATCAAAGCGCTCTACCTTTCTCGAAGATTTCGAGTGCAGGGAATAGGATGACGATGATGTTTTAGACGAAGAAGCAGTCGTTCTTCCACTCGTCAGCGCATCTTTATCGATAATGGTGGTTTTATTGCTTGAATTGGAAGCGTTGGATTGTGCAGACTGATTTCCGCGATCTTGCTGGGC
>CAVFWT010000148.1:0-3255 GCA_963626305.1 bacterium
CAACTATCCACACTGCTGGAGATGCGGAACACCACTGGTATATTATGCAAAACCAGGTTGGTACATCGAAATGAGCAAGCTCAAAGATCAGCTTGTTGAAAATAACAATACCGTTAATTGGTATCCGCCATTTGTTGGTGAGAAGAGATTCGGCAACTGGATTGCAGACGTTAAGGACTGGGCGATTTCCAGATCGAGATATTGGGGTACACCAATTCCAATTTGGCGCTGTGAATGCGGTCACCTTGAGTGCATTGGAAGCCGTGAAGAACTCAAAGAGAAGGCAATTGAAACAGTAGATCCTGAGACCATCGAGTTGCACCGTCCTTACGTGGATGATGTTCATCTGAAGTGCCCAGAATGCGGTAAGAGCATGATGCGTATCCCAGAAGTTATGGACTGCTGGTTCGACTCTGGTGCAATGCCATTCGCACAGTGGCACTATCCATTTGAGAATAAAGAACGCTTTGAGAAGGAACTCTTCCCAGCCGACTTCATCTGCGAAGGTATTGACCAGACCAGAGGTTGGTTCTATTCTCTGATGGCAATTTCGACATTCATCATGGGCAAATCCCCATATAAGAATGTACTGGTTAACGACTTGATTCTGGACAAAGAAGGTAAGAAGATGTCGAAGTCCAGAGGAAATACGGTATCGCCGTTCGAACTTCTCGACAAGTATGGTGCAGATGCACTGAGATGGTACCTGGTATCGACTTCTCCAGCATGGACCCCAACTCGTTTCGATGAGGATGGCGTTAAGGAAGTAGTCAGCAAGTTCTTCGGTACATTGAAGAACATCTACAACTTCTTTGTACTGTATTCCAACATGGACAATCTGGATGTTGCTGCGCTGGACGTTCCTTATGCGGATCGTCCGGAACTCGATCGCTGGATTGTATCGAGATATAATAAGTGCATCAAAGAAGCAACAGAAGCACTGGACTCGTATGAACACATGAAGATGGTTCGTATCATCAATGACTTTGTTGTAGAGGACCTTTCCAACTGGTATATCCGCCGTGCAAGAAGAAGATTCTATGCAGAGGAATTGGATACCGATAAGAAGAGCGTGTACGCAACTACTTACGAAATTCTTGTAGGCGTTGCAAAGCTGATTGCACCGATTGCACCATTCATTTCCGACGAAATGTACATTAAACTGACTGGTGAAGAGACTGTTCACACCGCATATTATCCAGAAGCGGATGAAAGTCTGATTGATGAGAAGGTTGAAGAGAGAATGGGCCTCGTAAAGACTCTCGTTAACCTTGGAAGAGGAACCCGAGAGAAGGAGAAACTCAAGGTTCGCCAGCCACTTCAGGAAGTAATCATCGACGGAAATTACGAATCCATTATCAGTGACCTTGTTCCGCTGATTCAGGAAGAGCTGAATGTAAAAGAAGTTGTATTCGAGCCAGAACTCGACAAATACATGAACTTCTCCATTAAGCCAAACTTCCGTGAAGCCGGTAAGGCCCTTGGTAAGAACGTCAAGGAATTCGGTCAGAAGCTGGCTGCAGCAGATGCGAAGGCATTAATTGCAGAAGTACAGGCTGGTCCGGTAAAGATGACATTGGGTGGCGAGGAGTATGAGATCCCAGAAGAGTATCTGGATGTTCGTATTTCTGCGAAGGAAGGTTTCGTTGTTGGAATGGAGAATAATGTGTTCACCATTCTGGAGACGACATTGACACCAGAACTGATTCAGGAAGGTTACGTTCGTGAGGTTATTTCGAAGATTCAGCAGCTGCGTAAACAGCATGATTTCGAGATGATGGATCACATTCACATCTATGTTGATGCGGATGAGGAAATCACGAAAGCAATCGAATCCGCAAAGGAACATATCATGTCGGAAACTCTGGCAGAGGATATCACTGTGAAGAGCGATATCGACAAGTTCGATATCAATGGACATGATACAGGAATTGCAGTAGAGAGAGTATAATGAACGATTCCGTTAAAGAGTTAAGAAACATATTAGAGAACGATCCCGACCAACTGGCCGGGGTCGTTTCTGAATTAGGAGAAAAGAAATTCAGAGCGATGCAAGTCTTTGGGTGGTTGTCGAAAGGCGTAACTGATTTTGACGACATGGGTAATATACCGAAAGCTTTTCGAGAGAAGCTCAAAGAAAATTATTGCATTGATATTCCGTCGGTAGTCTATGACCAACAATCCCGTACCGATGGCACAAGAAAGTGCCTTTTTGAATTTCGGGATGGAAGCCGGGTGGAATCTGTTTTTATGAAATATAGCTATGGAAATTCCATCTGCATATCGTCCCAAGTGGGTTGCCGCATGGGATGTACTTTCTGTGCTTCGACTCGGAAAGGTTTGGAACGGTCGCTTGCCGGAGGAGAAATGCTAGCACAGGTGCTTGCGATGAGAAATCTTACCGGCGAAGAGATTAACCACATCGTTGTGATGGGTATTGGCGAACCGTTCGACAATTACGATAATTTGGCGAAGTTCTTGAAGTTGATTCACCATCCGAAGGGATATGGACTCAGCTTGCGGAACATTACGGTTTCTACATGTGGACTTATTCCGGGTATTGAACGATTTGCCCGGGAATTTCCGCAGGTAAATTTGGCCGTGTCGCTGCACGCACCGAATCAAGAAATTCGTCAGAAATCGATGCCGGTAGCAAAGAAGTACGATTACGACGAATTGATTCAAACTTGCAAAGATTATGCGAAAGCTACTGGGCGCCGCGTTACTTTTGAATATGCGCTAATCGATGGGCTGAACGATTCGAAAGATAACGCTTTGGAACTCGCCCAGCACCTTCGTGGTTTTCAGGCACACGTGAACCTAATTCCATTAAATCCGGTGGAGGGAACAGGATATAATACATCTCACCGTGAGAATGTGGAACGATTTCGGAAAATGCTCGAGGAGAAGCACATTGCGGTTACAGTGCGACGAACATTGGGATCGGATATTGATGCCGCATGTGGCCAACTTCGCCTTCGCTAATGCTCCTTTGCTTTGAATATTTTATCTGGCGAATTCATTACTGAATTCGCTAATTTTTTGGAACATTACGATAAAGATTACTCGGACAAACAACCCTATAGTGTGATATAATATTATGCTATTGTGGAACACTGTAACGATAGGAGAAAATTATGAACATTTTGATTGACGGCATGGGCGGAGACCATGCGCCAGAAGAAATTGTAAAAGGCGCCGTACAGGCGGCGAAAGAAATATCAGACACGGTATCAATTATCGGTCAGGAAGACC
>CAVFWT010000149.1:0-3252 GCA_963626305.1 bacterium
TTATTATTCAGCATGCTGCTCTTCATAAAGGCTTTGTGACCTCGTCCAATGAATGACCTTCTGCATCGCCCACAATTGATAAAAATAGGTTCATTCCCCATTGTATTCCGGCTGCTCGAAATCTTTCCGCAGAAAAACCCCGATAACCACAACACACGGTTCATTCTATAATACTTCTCCGTGGATTGCAAGCAATCGGGGTTCTCTCATTGTTAAAGTTGTGTAATAAATTCTGTAATAAAATTACTTCGTTTTGATGCTCTTCTTGTTCGACCAACCGGAGTAATACTTGATACCCTTGACCGTCTTGTACGTGCGAACGCGTACGTAATATCTCTTCTTCGCCTTAAGTTTCTTGATAGTCTTCGTTGTGGTCTTCGATTTCTTAACAGTGTAAGACTTCGTCGTCTTTGCGGTAAAAGATTTCGATGTGCTTACCTGCACCTGGTATCCCGTTACCTGTGCAGTCTTCTTCGTCCACTTCGCCGTTAGCTTCTTCTTGCCTTTCTTGAGGCTCTTGAGCTTTGTCTTTGCTGGCGAAATCTTGAAGGTTCCCTTTGCAGATGCTGCATAAGTCGTTGTCTTCTTCGAAGCACCGCGCTTCATCGTAACGGTGACGGTATATGTGCCGACTTTCTTGCGGCCCGATCCGTACTTTACCGTGTAATACTTCGATGAAATCTTCTCACCGCGAAGTGTAACGGTTACGCGTGGTTTCTTTGTCTTGCCGTTATATGTGCAATTGGAGACGGTAACCTTTGGCGTTACTTCATCGTTAACCGACTCCTTATAGAACTTCAAGCTCTGGAGCATGTTGCCGTTAAAATCAAAGAGTGACATGTTGTCCCATGCGCTAGCTCCCGCAGTCGGTTCGCCGTTATAGAACATCTTGTAATCCGGTGCATAGCCTTCAACCGCACGTGCAGCCCAGCCGTTTCCGTATTTTTCAGAAGTTTCTTTGTTCTTCTTCCAATTATGCTGTCCCGGGGTGGTTGGAATCCAGGCTGGTTCCCAATAATATGCGCCGAGGCAGTTGTAGTTCTCGCCGAGCACTTTATACATGTCTGTCAGTGCGTCGACCTGTCCTTGTACACCGGCTTTGTACTTCGCTTTTCCAGTATTGCCAACCTGGTTGTTCGTTCCATCGGCATCTTGTGTGGTGTTCATCCAAGAGGTCTCCATGACACAGAATTCTTTGCCGAAGGATTTTGCGACCTTAATAACGCCTTCCAAATCGCTCAGCTTATTGCTGCTGGAATTTGACCAGAACGGATAGTAGGAAGCACCTAAGATGTCATAATCTACACCATATCTCTTCCATGTGTTCATGATGGTTTTGAACTTCGATGCATTCGGGGATTCGAGCTGAAGAATAATCTTCGTGTCCGGCGAGTACTTGCGCACTGCCTGGCAACCTGCACTCAGATATTCACAAGAAATCTTGGTGCGATTCTTAACGGAGCTCTTGTTATTCCATGCATCTTGCCATGTCTGTCCATGGGTATACTGTCCCGGAATTCCGTTGGTAATCTCGTTACCAATCTGAACCATGGATATATCAATATCCGCCTCTTTGAATCTCTGGAACACTTCCTTCGTGTAGTCGTAGTAATTTCTGCGGATGGTCTCGGTATCGTCTGCGTCATCCTGCCATGCTTTTGGCAATGTCTGCTGCTGCGGATCTGCCCAGAAATCCGAATAGAATATGTCGAGCGTAATGCTCATGCCGTAGGATTTTGCTTCCTTGGCAATCTCGAGTGCACGGTCCAAATCCACACCGCCGCCACCGTAAGTCTTGCCTTCGCTGTTGTACGGATCCTTCCACAGACGAATACGGATGGAATTCACGCCATTGTCGCTCAGAATCTTGAGCAGCGGTTCTTCCTCACCGGCTTCGTTATAGAACTTCACACCTGCCGCCTCAAGGGACTTATATGAAGATACGTCGACACCGCGAATCATGCTCTTCGTCATGCCATTAATCTTCTTGATGGTGACTTTCTGATTCTTGAGACCTGTCTCGCCACCGTATTCATACGGATTGTAATACTCCGAAACATCGACTTTCGTGCCTGCAGCATAAGCCATCACGGCAATGGAATTCTTCAGATGTCCGTAGTTATCGACGATGGCTCTTCCGGACCAGCCCATCAGCGCATCATTCACGATGATACCACCGGCATTGTCTGCGCTAACTGATGCCGAAAGCATTTCATACATCTGCTTTGCCTGTTCCTTGCGGCTGTCAGCCGTGTCTTCCGTGCTCTCTTCGAGCAGGCTGGCATTGCCGATGTAGATGGTTGCGTCCTTGTTCGCTGCCTTCTCTTTCTCAACGAAAGTCTTGCGAAGTGTCTCGATATAATCCGTGGAATAGTAGCTGCCCCAAAGAGTCACGCCCACATAATCATACTGGATGTCATTCCATTCTTCGTTCAGTTTCGCCAGCACCCACTCAATATCACTGCCCTTCGAGGAGTCTTTCGCATCTCCCGGCGCACTGATGCCGATGCCAATTTTAACGACCTTGTCGTACTCGCGAATCAGGGTCGAAATGTCACCCATCGCTTTCCAGCCCTTCCAAGCATTATCCCCTGAATAACCAAGGAAGTTGTAATTGATGTCGTTTCCGATAGTAATCATGTCCGGGGTAAAACCAGATTCCGTCAGCTCTTTGATAACCGAGTTCGTATAATCAATCGCTGCGCCACTGTCTTTGGTGTCACCTTGACCCTGCACCCAAGCGTCGCCACTCCAAGATTCCGATGGACTCTGATCCGATGACGAAGTCACCCAATCGGAATACAGGAGGACCATATTCGTCTTCATGCCAGCCTTCTTCGCTGCCTTGAGTGTCTTGATTGCGTCGGACAGATTGCACAGGTTCTTTGCCTGTCTGTCGTTATCCGATGGATCTACCGCTACCTTGACGGAAACGGTATTCACTCCTTGCGACTTAAGGAACGGCAGCAAAGCTACGTCCTTCTGCATATAATTCGTGAACTGTTTCTCCCATCCAACATTCGCCTGATACAGCGACAAGTCTACGCCGCGAACTGTCTGATCCGTTAAGTTCTCGACTTTGCTGTAATCCCATGTTGTTCCCGTCGATTTGGCAGAATCCGTGGTCGTTGCATTTACGTATGATGGAACCGTCAGCACCATCAATACGCTTAGCAGAGTCGCAAGTACCGAGCGGCTCTTTCGTAGTTTTACGAGCATTATTCTCCCTCCTTCAAAAACATAAGTCTGTCC
>CAVFWT010000150.1:0-3239 GCA_963626305.1 bacterium
CGACTGCATCCCAGGTTGCCCCGGACGTATCCGGACGGGGACTGCCATTTCTGGTAGAGGAAATCCACAGTTCCTTCAAAGCTTCTTTTAGTCTAAAAATATAATCCGGCAAATCATCCGCTTCCGGCTGGTCCGCTGATTTCATTCGCGGAAGAGATACGAATATCGTATTGCAATGTGGAATCTCTTCGGAGAGCCAGCTCTGTACGCCCGGCAGGTCGTTACATAGTGTCGAGAGGCCACAGGCCATCGCTTCAATCAGCACGAGCGGAAGTCCTTCGTAATAAGACGGGAGGACGAATGCGTCGCAATGGCGGTAGAGGTCTGCTAGTTCGTTCTGGTTCAGAAGGCCGTGATAGCAGATCGGGTAATCGTAGGAATGCAGCCAACCCGGTGTGAGCGACTGATGGGTGAGCATCGACTCAATCACCGAATCTTTGCATCCGCCAGCAAGATGCAGTTCGAAGGTGGCGGAATTTCCAATCTCTTGTTTTAGTAGCTGAAGTGCTTGAAGCAATTCGGCGATTCCTTTCTCACGGCAAATCTTTCCGGCAAAGATGAAGCGGAATGGTTTGTTTGAATCGGAACTTTTGCCGAAATCTTCCTTATTATCTTTCGATACTGGGCAGAAAATCGAGTCGTTATATCCAGTCCCAATTACAGTCACTTGCTCTGATGGAACGGAAAAGTATTTCATAATCTGTTGTTTCTGCTCTTTGTGAAGGGCGAAGATTTGATCCAGTTTCTGGATAGCGCCGGAAATCTCTGCAGCGGTAAATGTGTTTTTACCATAACCGGCATCTTCGTTCATGAGATTGTACATCTGACGAAGATCCGAACCGTGACAGAGGCCGTAGATGCGCTCGCTGGGGAAGTTCTTCCGGAGAATTGCAGTCAGGAGAAACAGGTGGTGACATAGAATGATATCTGGCTGCAGGTCCTGAATCGCATGTGCTACTACTGCGGTGAATGCGGCTTCGAGTTCTTGAAGCTGCGAAGCAGTTAATTCGGCGTAGCGGGTTGATGGATACGGCATGGTATCGGACATGCCAAGCACCGGGAAATGGATGGTCGGTACAGATGTGTCTCTTGGAGAAAAACTACCCGCGTTATCAATTTCGGATGTATTTTCCGATACAGAAGTTCCCAATGCATTTGTTCTAAATGTAAGTGTTCTCAGTGCATTGTTTTTCGATTCCGAAACTTCTGGCGGCGTGTAATATACTGGATAGAATTTTACGCTCTTTGGAAATTCCACTGCATCGGAAGGGTAAATGCCCGCAACGACAGCCTGCTCGTATCCCATGCGCTCGAAAGAACGAACCAGCTCGGACAGGTACGTGCCACTTCCGGTCGAGTGTGGTTTCTGGGTTGAAATACTCAGAATTTTCATAGATGCGCCTCCAAGAATGATAATTTTAAAATATTATATTTTTAATCAGGGGATTTTGTCAAATAAAACGAGCTTCTGGCGGTGTGTGGATGGCGAATCTAAGAAAAAATACAGTAATTGGGTTAGAGAACACTAACAGAATTACCGAAATACGAAAATAACTATCGTAAAACGGAAAAAATGCTGGGTTCGTGTTGACTTCAGACGTTTTAAGGAGTATATTTTACATGGATTAAAATTTATTGAATTTTAGTCAAATGATGAATGTAGAGACGTTGAAAAAGAAAGAGGTCTTGTTATGGCGGAGAAAAATAACTCGCTAGAGAAAGCGCTCGCCGTGCTGGATCTATTCCAATATCGACAGCGTTGGACGATGACAGAAATTGCGCAGAATACCGGATATTCTAATGCAGCAGTAGCGCGTATGCTCAATTCTCTGGAATCGATGCATTACATCTTCCAAGATCGAATCGATGGCGGATATTACCTGACTGACAAATTATACGTCCTTGGAAGAAATACACAGCTGAAGAATCAGCTGATTAACGTGATTGACGAACCGGTAGAGACGCTTTGCCGTAGAAGCGGTTTCTCCGTGACGGTGAGCATTCGAACTGGAACTCGAAGCGTTACTGTTCTGCGGAAGGATCCACAGACGGGATTGACCA
Source organism: bacterium (assembly GCA_963626305.1). GTDB lineage: Bacteria > Bacillota > Clostridia > Peptostreptococcales > Anaerovoracaceae > Mogibacterium_A. The sequence continues at coordinate 2,062 of CAVFWT010000150.1, forward strand.
TGACACTGGCGCAGACAGTCGGTGATACGATGAGTTTGAACACCACTGCGTCTGGCAAGGTGCTGACCGCATTCTCCGGAGAAGAGAAGCAGCTCTTGAACCGAATGGAATACGTCAAATTGACGCCTCGTTCCGTCACAGATCCGGCGGAATTCAGTGCGCTTCTTCAGGAAGTGCGCAGCCAGAATTTGGCTTACGACATGGAAGAGGTAACAGAAGGATTGGTGTGCGTTGCCGCACCGGTGCTCGCAGTAGATGGTGTAGCCATCTGTGCGATTAGCCTAAATGGATATAAAGAGCGGATGATTCGTGCTCTCTATAATTCCATCACCAAATTGCAGGATTGCGTTCACGAATGTGAACGCCTGCTCCAATAGAAGCAGATTATCGCTTCGAAGGTGTGCCGGATGGACACAAGTGACTAGAAGCGAATCATGTATAAAGAAAACAGAGGAAAACAAATATGGGACTCTTTTACGAAATGGACAAGAACATCGATGATTTAATTAAGGAAAAAAAGAATTTCCTTTTCATCGGAGAGGCCGGCAGTGGTAAGAGCGAAATCGTTCTGAACGTTGCGGCGAAGATTGCAAGAGAAACGGGCAAGAAGGTAGACCTGTTCGATATGGACCAGACGAAACCGTTGTACCGTTCCAGAGATATGAAGGAGAAGTTCATTAATCTGGGTGTAGATATTCACTACCAGGATCAGTTCTTGGATGCGCCAACTGCAGTGGGCGGTGTTGCAACATCGTTGCTGAGCGATAATTACACGCTGCTGGATATCGGCGGTGGTTCGCCGGCTGCTCGTATGGCGGGGGCATATGCACACATTCTCAAGAATGAAGATTCCGCACCAATCTACATCATCAACCCGTATCGCCCTTGGACCAAGAGCCTCGAGTCGATTGACGGAACGATGTCGGATATTCTCAAGGCAGTGAACTTGGATCACATCTATATTCTGGGTAATCCGAACTTGGGTTATCACACAAGCGCAGAGGATTTCCTGGAAGGCTTGGATAAGCTGGATGCTCTGCTCAAGGGAATCACCACTGTTAACAGTGCGTGTGTTAAGAAGGATGTTTATGAGGAAGTCAAAGGTAAGACGGACAAATACCTGCTTCCGATTGAACTATATTTGACCTATGAATGGGTCGATCGTTAAAACACTATTT
>CAVFWT010000151.1:0-3220 GCA_963626305.1 bacterium
GCATCAACGACAATGAGCCAAAATACGGACTTAGCGTTACGGGTTTTGCTCGTCCAGAAGATATTCTGAGTAATAGCGCAGAAGAAGAAGATTACCTCGTCATCACCAAGAAAATCGGCATCGGCGTCCTCACATCTGCGGCAAAAGTAGATTTACTAACGCCAGAGGAAGACGAGGAAATGAACCAAACCATGGCACAGCTTAACAAATACGGTTTTGAAGCAATGGCTGGTGTCAAGGTTGACGGTTGTACCGATATTACCGGTTTTGGGTTAATCGGCCATGCTGCTGAAATGGCTCGTGCTGGCAACGTTACACTTGAGTTATATGCGGAACGTGTTCCGATGTTCGAGAAAGCACTAGAATTCGCTGCTAACGGTATTCTTCCAGCCGGTGCGCATAACAATATGTCATACCTTGAGAAAGACGTCATGGATTATTCTATCCGCGTGCCACAAGCGAGACTGGATTGCCTATATGATCCACAGACATCAGGCGGATTGCTAATTGCGTGTAAGAAGCCTGAGCTTGAGCGCCTTCAGTATCAGCTCGGTGAGAAAGGTTGTGAGAATGCAATCATCGGACGATTCAAGAAGAAAACATCACATTCCATTGAAATTCTAAACCGATAAGAATTAAGGCATTCGTAAGAAATACAGACTAAAGAAATAGCGATTGAATCGTTGGATAATGATTCAATCGCTTCTTTTATTACTTATTTATTTGCTCATCTTCTGATCCAAAATAAATTTCTTAAAGGCTTCCGCCACCGGTGAAAGCGCAACATTCTTCATGTTAATCATGTAGAAATCACGGTTTAAGTTGAAATCCTTAATTGTCACTGCACGTATTTTACGGGCAGAAAGTGTCTCGATGGTTTTCTCGGATAGAATCGAAACGCCAAGACCGAGTTCAACAGAACGGATAATTGCATCCAAATCATTGAACATCGCAGCCACTTCAAAGTTTGCACGATCAAGACCTTTCTTCACAACGGCATCTTCGAAAGATTTACGTGTTGCGGATCCATTCTCTCTCCAAAGAAACGGAAGATGTGACATCTCTTCGATGGTAATTTCATCTCCTTCAACGAAACCTTCCATCGGAACGACCAAGAGTGTACGATCTGTGAAAATTTTGTTGTATTCAAGATTCTGGTTATTGCTTTTTTCACCAACAAAACCAAGTTCTCCACGTCGTTCAATGACATTCTCCACAACGATTGCACTATCCGACTGGTCGATATGGAACTGCGCTTTCTTGTGTTTCTGACGAAATTCTACCATCATTTCCGGCAAGAATGTTAATCCCGGAATAGATGATGTCTGAATTTCCAGAACGCCCTCCACTTTGTCACTGTCCTTATCCAGTGCTTCAATTGCTAGTGCTCTTGTGTTCACCATTTCAACCGCATACTTATAGAATTGGCGACCTTGTGGCGTCATCTCAACAATTCTACCTTTACGATCTAGCAACTTCGTCCCCAGCTCTTTCTCCAAAATGCTGATGTGCGTGCTGATTGTGGGCTGCGTGAAAAACGTCGCATCCGCTGCACGGCTAAAGCTCTTGTAGCGTACGACATTCACAAATGCCTCAATTTGTTTAAAATCCATATATATCCCCTGTCTTTCTTAACTGTAAGTATCAGTTGATAATATTTTAACCACCTTACATTATTTTTTCAAGAAAATAAATCGCGGACGGTACTTCTTGAATTGGCACCGTCCGCTTTACTATAGATTTTTTCAATATTAAGGTCAAATATTTCCTAACCGAATTATAGTGCGAATAATTGTACATGTTCGCTTACAAAGCCCCTATATCGCTTTCTTTCAATTACAGCTTTGCGTGTTCTACTACATAGGACTTCATTGCATCAACATCGATAACATCCTTGTGGCGAACTTCACGCTGGAAGATTCCCTGCAATGGCTTTGGTGCTTCCACATCTGTTACCTTCTGCAGTTTCGACATGTTTGCTTCATCGGAAGCTTCCGGTTCTTCGCCAAGTGCTTTTAGCACAGAATCAGCGAACTTATATGGAGATGCAGTGGAGAGAACGACAGTCTTGCCAGTTTTTGTCCATTCTTCGCCAGCATCTTTGCTCTCTTCGTAAGCTGCCCAAGCAATTGCGGTATGGGTATCCATCAGATAATGATGCTGATGGAAGATGTCTCCAATTGCCTTCGCTCCGCGTGCATCGTCGCAAGCAACGCCACTGAACACTTCATTAATCTTCGCAAGTTCCTCTTCGGTGATAGTGTACTCACCCTGCTTGCTGAGAAGATCCATATAGATTTTCGTGCGCTCTGCACCGCAAACGAAATACAGGAGACGTTCTAAGTTGCTGGATACCAGAATATCCATCGAAGGCGAAGTCGTCTTGTGGAACGGTCTCTTGCGGTTATAATGGCCCGTTGCTAGGAACTCCTTGAGAACGTCATTGCAATTCGATGCGCACACGAGTCTTCCTACTGGAAGTCCCATCTGGCGAGCCAGATATCCAGCCATAATGTCACCGAAGTTACCGGTTGGAACCACAAAGTTCACTTTATCACCGTCTTCAATCTCGCCCATGTCGAGAAGCTGTCTGTACGATGAGAAGTAATATACTACCTGCGGCACCAGTCGTCCGATATTGATGGAGTTCGCGCTGGAGAGCGATACGCCTTCACAAGGCTTTGGAATCTCCTGGAACAGTTTCTTAACGCCGGTCTGTGCGTCGTCGAAATTGCCGCGAACAGCGGTTGCATATGTGTTCTTACCAGTCTGTGTAACCATCTGAAGACGCTGAGTCTCCGATGTACCACCTTCTGGATAAAAGACAATAATTTTCGTGCCAGGAACGTCCGAGAATCCATACAGCGCCGCACTGCCTGTATCGCCGCTTGTCGCTGTCAGAATGAGAATCTCATCATTAAAATCGTTAATGCGGAGAGATTCCGTCATCAGATTCGGAAGCGCCGAAAGCGCAACGTCTTTGAATGCGCAAGTTGGGCCATGATACAGTTCCAAAACAAATCCATCGCCTACTTTTGCCAGTGGTGTGATGGAATCAGTCGAAAACTTATTAGTATAACTTCTCGAGATGATACGCTCAATGGTTTCTTCATCGAAGTCTGGGAAGAACTTCGAGAATACCATTCGAGCCATGCCCTGATAATCGTGCTGAATTACTTCATGATAATCAAGCTTAATATCATCTAAATTCTCCGGAACG
>CAVFWT010000152.1:0-3202 GCA_963626305.1 bacterium
CAATCTCTCCTGCAGTAATGCTCTTTGCCAGTATGCTCTCCGAATCGAAAGGCTTCGATACCCATGCCGTGCCATCATACACGTATAGTATACTTGCACTATCGCCACTGGTCTCGGTGACGGTCTTATACCAGATATCACCCTCTGCATACGTTCCGCCTGTTGGTTCGGTTGCCTGATAGTACACTGTATTACCGCCCAGCGTTTCGATGGCTTCTTTCGAGAGTGCAGCCGCGACGATTGAGCCGTCTGTGATTTTCTCGCCGTTGATACTGTCAATCTTTGCGTTCGTGATTGTTGCGTCCTTAATCTGTGCTCCGTCAATTTCTGCGGTCTTGATGTCTGCTTCGACTATGGTCGCTACTTTAGCATCCAGTTCGGATGCCTTGACGGTTTCCGACTCCAGTGTGGTTACACGTCCTGTTACTGCTTCGAGGTCGGTAATGCTTGCCTTATCCGCAATGAGTTCTTTTGTCTGGATCAGGTCAGCCGTTACCGTTCTGAATTTCGCATCGGACGGTGACAGTGGTGCGTTCGCCTTCTCGCTCTCCGTTGGAAGGTAGGAAGTAATCTCCGCAATCGTCTCACCCCCAGCTGTGAAGCTGATTGTCTGACTGGATATCAGAATGGATTTACCGACTGCATTAATTTGCTTTTTCAGTTCCAGGATTTCGTCATCGGTCATGCTCGAAGAGTTCGCCATAGAATTCATCATTGCGACATAGTTCTTATATTCCTCTGAACTCATTACCCGAATGAGGTCGCCAGCTAATAGGTCTGAATCCCATTTTGCTTTGATCGCTGCGCCATAATATCGCACACCTCTGTACTGGGCGAGGATCGCGTTCGCTTGTTCCTCTGTCATAAACGGATTGTAAAACTTAAGCGACTGTCCATCTTCTCCGGTGCCAACGGTATCCTGATTTAGGTTAATTGTACAGATAACGCCATCGATTTCCGTTTCGCCTGCAGATGTTAGCGAATAGGATAATAAATCCGGTACTAAAAACAATTCGCCACTATACCCATAATAGCTGATACCTAGTGTGTCGTCTCCGTCGAAGGTTCCGAATCCGCCTTGTAGTCCAGCGAGATATCCGAAAGCCGTTCGATAAGAGCACACTTGGTCCCATGTTAGAGCCGGATTATAATCATCCGTGAAATCGTCTTCATCCACCGTTACCCCAAGTGCTGCGCACTGGGTTCTCAGGTCGTCATAGAATTCTTGGAATGTTCCTTCCTTTTGGCTCGGTGTGTATGTCCCATTCATCAGACTGAAGCCATCATAGGCTAACAGAGTGACAGAGCCATCTGTATTGTTCGTCTGTGAATAGACGTAGAACGCGCCAATACACTCCCAAGTGATGGCTTCCTCTTCCGTTTCCGTTCCTGGGTCTTCGTCAGTCACTTCCTCACCGTTCATGAACTCGTAGAGGCTTGCCCCCAGTTCATTCCATTCCGCTTCCGCTTCAGCTACTTCCTTGTCGGTCATATCCTCTGCGCCTTCTTCGTCAGGGTCTTCCGTTTCTTCGGTCTCTACCTCTGCATCCGCAGTGCTATCATCGGAGATTGCTAATGTTTCAGTTGAGTCTCCAACTTCTTCCTCTAGTTTCTCTTTGAGCGATGTTGTCTCATCCTCTGCATTCGCTTGAAGAATGTAGAGCTCTACTTTGTCCCCATCGAAAGACTCTTTATACGGCTTCAGCATTGTGAAGCTTAGTGAACTAGATGCCGTGCTTCCAATTTGGAAGCCTTGACCGCATGACTCAGTCAGCTTTACGCTTGTGATTGAGCTGGCGGTGTCAGATTGTTCATCTAGGATTTCCGCTCCGTTAATTATTACTTTTGTTCTGTATTGCATAATTACTCCTTTTTCTTGCACGAAAAAACCGCCCGAAGGCGGTCTTCTTTTACATAAAAAATTGAATTATTGGCAGCGCTTCTTTCAGCCCCTCGCAGACTTTCCGAACCTTACTATTGTCTTGAAGATAATCTATCCCTTGCGGTGTAATTTTCAAGCTGTGGTAATCCACCAAGATAATGCTTCCACCCCATTCTTTGATAATGGATCCTGTAATGAATTGTTGTTTTGCCATCATGTCGATTGTTTCAAACAGTTGTTTTTCTTCTATCGGAAATGCTTCGCTTCTCGGTCTGATGTAATCCTCATCTACCTCGATACACTTGTATTTTTTATACAGATAGACCAATATCTTGGCTACGATTACATAATAATCATCTTTTGCCATTGTCAATCTCCTTTAGCGCATGATTTACAAATTCATCATTGAGCCTCATATCATACTTTTCAAAGTGGTATGTGTCTTCATCAGTCCAAAAGAATACCCCATCAAAATATGCATATGTTGGCAAGTGTGTATTTTCTTTCTTTACTAAGTCCTTCAAGGTTGAACAACGGACTCCATCATAGAATTTTTCGTTTTTTAAATATTCTAGGATCTCATCTTTTCGCCGTGTTCTGTAGTTTAAATTATCCAACAGCGACAAATGCCTACTTTCATGCAGTTCCACATAATCGCATATTAAATTCATCATTTTTTCTTTGGTTCGAATTTTTTGAAACCTGTTGGGAAGCCCTCATCATGTTCCCCTGCTGTAATTTTGCCACGTCTAATAAATGCTTGCTCTTCAGGAGCATATACATTCACCTTTAATTTGTTTGCTAATTGCTGTGCGAAGCAATTGCCATCTTCTCCCGGCTTGCCAGTGCTGCAAGATATCAATCTAATGTCATCGCCTTTATAATCTCTTCTCCCACTTATAATCCATGCTAACGTTTCCGCATCGAGGTTATATTCATGCTCATACTCCACATAATAACTCGTTCCATGTATTACGACATCATATAGACCTTCATATTTTTCAATATGACACCGTTTATAAGCTTTTCTTAAATCCTCTGCATAGATAGGTCTCTCTGCATTAATTGCTTCTCGCATTACCTGACTTCTTAGGGCTTTGTTATTTTTTATTCCAATCCCTACAGTGGTTTTCGAACCTTTACCTCCTGCCGTAATTATACCACTTTCGCCTAATTGATTTAACAATTTCCTTCTAGCTTCAGCGACTGCCTTTTGTTCTTTCAGAATTTCATTTACTCTTGCTGACCGCGCTTCTTTCTGGCTTTGATACTGTTTCTTCGACCAAACATCCGTATAACCTTTGTCGGTCTTTGCGGTCA
>CAVFWT010000153.1:0-3183 GCA_963626305.1 bacterium
GTTTGAAGGTACCTTTGTCCGTGACGATATATGCGTCAATCGGCCAAATATTCTGAAGTGAATATTGCTGTTTCTCATAGGAATCTAGAAAATTACCAATATCTTCCGGGTTGATTTCTTGGAAAAAACCCAGATGACCTGTGTTGATTCCGATAATCGGCGTCGGAGGGAAGTTGCAAGCGTGCATAAGTCGCAAGAAGGTGCCGTCACCACCGATGCATGTAATCAAACCAACCGTTTCGTCCAAGTCGTCGGAAATCTCATAGTCACGATTCGTTGCTTCTTTTACAAGAATCGCATACGCTTCATCGGATTTCGGCATGTTGTTTTGGTATATGTAAATTTTCTTACGGTTGTATTGTACCAAGGATGCTCATCTCCTTCCAAAGTTACAGATAAACCAAGTTTACAGAGTGGCAACCAACTCATCCACTAACTCAGCAAAGGTCTTGAGAGCGGATTGAACCGGTTCTTCCGTGCTCATGTCAACACCGGCAATTTTCAGCAAATCAATTGGATCCATCGAATTGCCAAGCGTCAGGAACTTGCGGTAATTCTCAACTGCAGGCACTCCTTCTGTCAAGATGCGGTTGGCAAGGGCGTTCGCTGCGGAATAACCAGTCGCATACTGGAATACGTAGTAGGATCGATAGAAATGCGGAATGCGAGACCATTCGTATTGAATGAAATCATCGTCACTCATCGCTGGACCGAAGTATCGGTCGTTCAATTTCTTGTATTCCTCATTGAGGCGGCTTCCGGTAAGCGATCCGCCTTCTTCGACAATGTTGTGTGCAACCAGTTCAAATTCCGCAAACATTGCCTGGCGGAAGAGTGTGGACTTGAACTCATCAATATAGAAATTGATGAGATATTGCTTCATTTCCTGCGAGTCAGTATGTTCGAGCAGGTAACGAATCAGAAGTGTTTCGTTAACAGTGCTTGCAACTTCAGCCGTGAAGATAGAATGTTCGCCATAGATGTATGGCTGCTCTCTTCTCGTGTAATAGGCGTGCATAGAGTGCCCACCTTCGTGGATGAGGGTAAAAACATCTTTGAGGGTTCCCTTGAAGTTCATGAGGATATATGGGTCGCTGTCATAAGTGCCGAAACTATAGGCACCGGAAGTTTTTCCTTTGTTTTCGAGAATGTCGACCCAACGCTCGTTCAGAATGCCGTTTCGGAGCGTTTCTACGTAGTCGTCTCCCAGTGGCTTCAAAGCTTCGGAGATAATATCAACAGTCTCTTGGAAAGTGTATTCACGTTCTGGAACTTCAACAAGTGGAGTATAGACATCGTACATGTGAAGTTCATCGAGCTGAAGCACTTTCTTTCTAGCCTCTACATATTTATGCATGGATGGAAGGGCATCGTGAACAGCCTTAATTAAATTATGATAGACCTTCTCTGGAATGTTTTCCGGGGAAAGGGATGCGTCCAGCGAAGAATTGTAATTGCGAAGTTTCGCAAGAATAACGTCTTTCTTCACGTTGTAGTTATAGAGCGAAGAAATGGTGTTGTTGTGTTCTTTATACGTGTTGTATAGCGTTTCAAAGGCATCTTTACGAATCTGACGATTCTTGCTTTCGAGCAGGTGAACAAAATTACCATGTGTGATGGCCACTTTGTTTCCATTTTCATCCGTAATTGTACCGAATACCATATCCGCGTCTGCAAGCATGGTATAAATATCGTCGGGTGCATTTAGAACCTCGCTCAGTGTGGAAATGATTCGCTCCTCAGATGCGCTGAGGGTGTGTGCCTTTTCGCGCAAAATTGTTTCAATCATATAACGGTAAATGTGAAGGTCTTCGCGCTCGCTAATATATCTCTCAATCTGTGCACTATCCGCTTCCAGAAGCTCTGGAGTGAAGAAAGCGGTTTCTGCGGAAACCTGTGACAGTACGGACATTCCACGGCTGTTCATCTCGGTGTATTTTGCGTCGCCGTTGTCCTCATCGTGCTTCATGCGAGCGTAGACAAATGCATTTTCGGCTTTGCGAATGGCAGCTGTATAGAGCGTTAGGGCAGCACTCAGCGTAGCGGCGGATTCAGTAAGCTTTCCTTTGTATTGGGCGAAAGCGTGGGCCTTTTCTAACGCTTCTGCTAGGTCTTTTTTCCACATTGCTTCGTCTGGATACATTTTCTCAATGTTCCACTTGTATTTGGATTCAATTTCTGATCTATTTTTGATTTCTGTATTCAATTTTGACACTCCTTATGGTATAATATATGACTGATATATTATGTTGGGATAATATTATTTTATCCTTGTAATTATAGCACAAATGAATGTTTAAAGGAAACGAATGGATAAGATTGAACTGTATAATATTCTAGATATTTCAGAGCCAGAAGACTTCACCTATTATGAGAACATGGCAGCACTTCTGGAAGAGGAACGTGTGATTGAACAGAACCTCCTCGATAACCTCTTAGATGAAGTGGATTTTGACACATTTCGAGATCTAATAAAATCTTATTTTGAGGAATTCCTCAATCGCATACCAGAGGAAGAGACGGATCTTTATTTTCTAACGGATACGATGCGACGGTCTCTTGTTGGATGCGAAGAACCGCATCAACTTAGCGATGCAATTACTCGCTTTCGCAAATGGTATGTGCTCGACCTGTCGGTACGCGACCGTAACACGAATGAAGAGATTTCCGTTTGCCAAGCTCGGTATAATATTAGTGCCGCTTCCATATTAGGTGAGAAGGCCGAATATGATTTCCAGAACTCTTATAATTTCGAAATGGACGGATACGATGTCTCTGTCCGCGATATGATTGATGGCGTGGATATCTAAATTGTATGACATAGAGTTGAAGAAGAGCAAAAATAACTGTAACAACATAACGCATGAAGGAGCAACGAATGAAGCTTAAAATGATTTCGAAAAGTGGTATCGTTCCGACCTACGCTACGGAGGGCGCATCCGGAATGGATCTCCGCGCATATACGGAAGATCCAATTGTTTTGCAGCCAATGGAGAGAAAATTAATTCCGACTGGACTTTTTGTTGAAATTCCGCGTGGCTATGAAGGACAAGTTCGCGCACGTTCCGGCTTAGCAATCAAGAAGGGAATCGGACTGGTGAACAGTATCGGCACGATTGATTCGGACTATCGCGGAGAACTTTGCGTACCGCTAATTAATTTTGGAAGTGAACCGTTTGAAAT
>CAVFWT010000154.1:0-3096 GCA_963626305.1 bacterium
TGGTGATTTAAAGGAATCCGATTTTTCCAGAAGCTATTTTACAAGTTTTTTTCAATAGCAAAGGGATGCTTTATTGAAAAAGCATCCCTTCTATTTCTACTATTGTTCCAATGCAATGGTCTGGTACATCACTGGCTTGTTGTCCTTGAACAGAATCTCGTAACCGCTGCTCGGTGCCGGTGTCCAGTCGAAGAGGTTTTCCTTCTCTTCCGGGAAGAGTTCGTCCATGATTGCGCAGATAACCGCTCCGTGAATTACCACGATTACGCGAGGATTCTCATCTTCGCGAAGTGTGGTCAGACCACGGTGCACACGCTCCATAAAGCCATCGTAGGAGTCGCCGCCTTCGAAGTCAAACTTCGTCACTTCCCCTGCAATCCACTTTGCCCCGTACGGTGTCGCACGCACTTCTTCCAATGACTTCATCTCGAAATCACCGAGTTCAATTTCCCGAAGATCGTGAATGTATTCGTGTGGCGTATCCCCGTAGATTGCCTCGAATGTCTGTTCAGTGCGGAGCATTCCGGATGTGTAGCAAGAAGCCTGATTCGAGTTTTCGCCTTTGGAATCTCGGAGGTCCGGATAGAGACCGGATTTATTTTTGGCCAAGACTTCTTGGCGTCCGGCTTCCGTAATCGGCAGGTCCGTGCTTCCATAGAACAGGCGCTGCTCCGTGCCCGGGGTATTCGCATGGCGTATGAGATAAATTGTCTTGTCCATAGTCCCTCCATGGATGGTGTACTGCTATGATTGGAGATTGCGGGATCTTCGCTTCAAGCGTTGTTACTGCAGTGCTACTTCGCACCCTTGAGATTGAAGAAGCTGCTGACCGTGTTCTTCGTATCCGCAATGAGGTTATATTCCAGCATCTGGTATTCCGTGAGTTTCTTCGAGTATTTCGAATTCTCCGTTAAGAGGCGAAGCTTCTTGTCATCGCCCATGTAGTATTCACCGGCAACGAACTGAATCTTCTTATGCATATCGACCAGGTATTTCTGGAATCCAGTCATCTTCGCACCGATTTTGTCTAGAGTGTAAGCACCTAGCATATTCGCGCTGATTTCTACGTTCTGCTCGGATCCAATGTCGTAGTTCGCCCAGATGACGAACGGTGTAACGTAGCGGTTCGCCTGCGTTTGTCTCGACGTGTTCTCAACGCTCTTGCCGTTGTATAGGGATGTCCAGAAAGAATCCTCAATGGCTGGTTGATGATCGCCGAACATGACGATGACGGTCGGTTCCTCGACGTTCTCGAAGTATTCCGTCAAAGACTGGAACGCTTCGTCAGACTTCTTTACGAGGTTGAGGTAGAGTTCCGCCTGGTCATCCTGAAGCTTCGAATCCGTGATTTTCACCTTGGATGCGATACCGCCCTGCTTGGATGCATCATAGCCACCGTGATTCTGCATGGTGACATTGAAGAGGTAGAACGGCTGCGAGCTATTGCTCTTGCGATATTTCTCGTAATACTCTTCCACCAGTTCGTAATCGCTCTTATCGGATGTGTATTTCGCACGGATGAAGTCGAGTTTGCTCTCCGAAATATCCTCCATCGAGATGAAGTCTTCAAAACCGAGGAGTGGATATACCGTCTCGCGGTTCCATCCGCTTCCGTAGTACGGATGCAACGCCTTGTTAAATCCGTAATTCTGTTGCTTCAGCGTTGTTGTAAAGTTCGGCAGTGCCGTGCGAACGAGCGAGTTATATGCAACGCTTCGCGCCGGCAAGTATGCCATGCTCGCACCGGTCAGGAACTCGAATTCCGAGTTTGCCGTGTTTGCACCGAACACGGACATATGGCAATTCCCTTTAATCGTATTCTTCTTCAGACTGTTGAGATACGGCATGTAGTCTTCTGAAGTCTTGATCTTGCCATCCACGTTCAAATCCGACAGCGACTCGTTCATGATGACGATGATGTTTGGTGACTTCTTGGATGTGGATGCCGAGGGATCCGTAGAATCCGATTCGTACAGTTTCGCTACCTTCTCCACTTTCGAAACCGAATACCCCTTCGGCTTCTCAATCGTATTGTATGTCCACGTAATCACGAAGGACAGTGCCGTGCCACGTCGCTTGTAGTATCCTTGCGGATGCCATGTCTTTACATAGATATCGTGGTCCTTGAGGAATGTAGTGTTAAAAAGAAGATGGTAGAATCCGCCGAGTGCGACTGTGCATGCGAGTACGCCGACCAGACGTTTCTTCCAGCTAACCCCCCTCTCCATTCGGAGGCTCAGCGCCATCGTCACGAACGTCACACCGAAGACCAGTGCATAGACAATCGCGAGGTCGAGTGTCAGCGTGTAGTTGCCTGCAACTTCTTTTGCCGTACTGATGGAATAGACATCCTGGAACGAAATCGGGGTTCCGCGGAAGTTATATACATAGTAGTTGCCCAGTGCAAATACAGAGAAGACAATCACTGTCAGTGAAGATGCGATTGTCGTCCGGTTCGTGATGACATAGAACGCCCACATCACCAAGCAGTAAATCACAAGGTTCAAAAGCACCACCAGAGGAACTTTGCTTGCCTGGATGAGAATCGCCTTGAGTCCATAATTATAATAACGCATCATAATCAAATGACAGGTGAACGGCGTCGCAATGACGAAGAGCCATCCCCACAAGCGATTCAAGCTCGTGTTCGGGAAGAACTTCTTCCGCTGCCACTTCTGATTGAAGTAATCCATCGGCAGCCAGATGAAAATTAGCGCAGCAATCAACATGATTGCCATGAACGCAACGCTGATTACCGGCAGGAACTGATAGACGTAGCGAACGCGCACGTCATATCCGGACTTTTCCTTTCCTTTGATTGTCGCGCCCTTGAGGTGATCGGATTGTCCGTCCGCCATCTTCCCGACGTATACACCGATGTCATCGCTCTTGCTGCTGCCTACGGTACTGACAACCAGCGTATATGTATCCCCTTTTGTCAGGTTCGTATTGAACTCAAACTCCGTGAAGTCATCGTATTTCGTGAAGTGTGTCTCTGTGCAAGGAATCGATAGCTTCGCAACGGACTTGCCATCCGAATCCTTGATTTCCGCCTGCACACTACCCTTCAATTTCGTTTTATCTAATGTATAGAGT
>CAVFWT010000155.1:0-3091 GCA_963626305.1 bacterium
TTATTGCACGATAGGTAGAAGCGGCGAATCGGATAATGATGATCTACTTTTCGTTCGTACACCTCCAATACGGAAGGAACCCATCTTGCTGAGAGATTCGTTGCCGGATTCACCGATGCGGTTCCTCTCACAAGCGGAAGCGATAATCCATTGGAATAACCCACGCCAATACCAATGGATGAAGTTACTACTTTCTCTCGAGTCATTCGAAGACACATTTGATCAATCATTTCCTTCAAAATGAGTTTTCCTTCTTCATAGCTGTAATCGCGCATCAACACCTGGCCACTGCTGATGCTCGTATTTTCCGGATGATAGTTCTTAATGTCTGCCATCGTCGTGCTCTCTCTTCCCCAGGCATGATCAATTAGCAATTCCGCATCCACGCCAAACATCGAGTAGAGGTAATCTTCATCAGTATGCGCTAATTTTTCCATCGTATTGATTCCAATACGATGAAGTTTCGCCGCGGTTTTTCTGCCGATTCGCCAGAAATCCGTCAGTGGTTCGTGGTTCCAAAGGCGTTTTCGATAGCTCTCTTCATTGAGTTCTCCGATGAAATCGCAGTCATGTTTCGCTAGGATATCCAATGCGACTTTTGTTAAATACAAATTGGTTCCAATTCCACAAGTTGCACGAACGCCAACGTGATCCAAGACTTTGCGCATCAGCATCTGCCCCATTTCACGTGCAGTCAATCCATACGTTCCAAGATATGGCGTAACATCTAGAAACGCTTCGTCCACTGAATAGACGTGAATGTCATCCTTAGAAACATAATTCAGATATACACCGTAAATTTCTGCCGCATAATCGATGTATTTCTGCATTCGCGGTTCTGCCATAATGTAATCAATCCCAGGTGGAATTTCGAACACACGACATCGATTTTTTACCCCTAGTGTCTTCATCGCTGGGGAGACTGCAAGACAGATGGTTTTATCCGTACGTTCTGGATCTGCAACCACAAGTTTAGTTGTCATGGGATCCAAGCCCCGTTCCACACATTCCACGGATGCATAGAACGATTTCAAATCAATGCACAAATATTGATATTGTTTCATCACCCCTCCTTGTACGAACATTTGTTCTTTTTTATTATATTATCTTTTTCAAAACGTTTCAAGTTCTCTTGAATTGTCACTTTGAATGGGATAAAATCTCATCAATAACATGCGTTTGATAAAGGAGGAATGAATATGAGCAGAACACCAATTAATTCCGATCGAATTATCCAACAAATTCACGCCCTTGCAGAGACGGATCCACACTACATGCCGTTATTGGCCAATACGTCTGCCCTTCTCAACGAAGAGCTCGAAGACGTGAACTGGGTCGGTTTCTACATCATGAAGAATGATACATTAGTTCTTGGACCATTTCAGGGAAAACCGGCTTGCATTCACATTCAACCCGGAGAAGGTGTCTGTGGAACAGCTGTTAAGGAGAAGAAAACCATCTGTGTCAAAGACGTTCATCAATTTCCAGGACATATCGCTTGTGATTCAGAATCCCGTTCCGAACTGGTTATCCCGATGATGAATCGCTACTCGGATGTCAGTGTTTGCGAAATGCCACCTGAATTTGCCGCATATAATGTCATTGGTGTCCTTGATATCGATAGTCCAACGGAGGGTCGTTTTAGCCCAGAAGATTGCAACGCACTCGAAGATATCGTAATGGCGCTCGAGTCCGTTGTCGTAAAATCCGATAAGAAAATAAAAAAGTAAGATATTAAAAAGAGCAAATAAAAACTGTTGCACGATTGTGCAACAGTTTTTTGATAGCTATTTACCACTCAGGAATTCTTTTACTACCTTGGAAACGACCGAACCGTCCGCCTGGCCTTTGAGTTCCGCCATTGCGGCTTTCATCATCGCACCCATACTCTTCATGGATTTCTCCAATCCGCTATCTTCTGCAATCTTCTCAACTGCAGCACGAACTGCTTTCTCGGACATTTCTTCTGGTAGATATTTTTTCAGAATACTAATTTCTGTATTATAACTATCGAGTAAATCCTGTCTTCCAGCTTTCTCGAAATCAGCCAATGCGTCCATGCGCATTTTCACTTGTTTCTTGATAATCGGAATGATATCAGCATCCTCTAAGGTTACTCGATCATCTACTTCGCGCTGTTTAATTGCGGCACGAATCAGATTTACCGTATCCTTTGTGGCGCTGTCATGTGCCTTCATTGCTTCCTTATAATCAGTTAGCAACTGTTCTTTAAGACCCATTGGATACCTCCTCCAGATTAGTACTTTCTAGCTTTCTTTCTAGCAGCTTCGGATTTCTTCTTACGCTTTACGCTTGGCTTCTCGTAGTGCTCTCTTTTTCTGAGCTCAGACATAACGCCGTCGCGAGCGCAAGATCTCTTAAATCTCTTAAGAGCGCTCTCTAAGCTTTCGTTTTCTCTAACGATGACCTGTGCCATATTCCGATTTCACCTCCTACCGTACTCAGAATGTAGATGGAACAGAATCGTCCATAACATTGTGATTATACCATTGACAATGAACATTATCAAGATGTTTTTGAATGGAATTCCAAATCTAGAAGATGCTGTCGACGATATCGCCTGCCATCATCTTTCGTCTAGAATCTTGATCGACCGCAAAGCGATCTGCCGCCAAACCGTGTATCATGACACCGTACAGCAAGCTGTTATTGAGCGAATTGCCCTGAGCAATCAACGATGAAATCACGCCTGAAAGCACGTCGCCTGATCCCGCTGTGGCCAATCC
This sequence comes from bacterium, assembly GCA_963626305.1. Taxonomy (GTDB): domain Bacteria; phylum Bacillota; class Clostridia; order Peptostreptococcales; family Anaerovoracaceae; genus Mogibacterium_A. The sequence goes on from CAVFWT010000155.1 coordinate 2,748, forward strand.
GGAATTGCCGGTCACGTTGAGATACAATTTCTGCTGACCATCTTCACGAATCGTGGAAACAAGAGAAACATCTGATTTCACCACCATGCTCACACGATAGAGTTCGGAGAATTTCTTGGTAAAACCAATTCGATTCTTCTCAATCATCGGAATCTCCTCCCCGCACAACCGTGCCATCTCGCCAACATGTGGTGTGATTACACATTTGCATCTTCTCTTGCGGAATGGTTTTAGATTCGAAGAAATCAAGTTGAGTGCACCCGCATCGAGTACGAGAAGAATTTCCTTTGCAAGAAGTTCCTTGATAATAAGTCTTCCAGTCGTATCTTCTCTCATACCGGGTC
>CAVFWT010000156.1:0-3089 GCA_963626305.1 bacterium
TTGATTACCTCTGCAGAGAGAAGTGTGTATACACGAACGTATCCGAATTCGATTACTTGTGGATCTTCGTTGAAAATCATCAAGAGCGACTTGCCAAAGTAGATTAACAGTGCGGCAACGACAATTGTCACGAGTTCGTCCATGATGAGAACCTGCTTTGTGATTTTACGGCAGCGTCTGAAATTACCCGCGCCATAGTTCTGACCAACGAATGTGACGGCTGCCTGGCCGAAGGAATTCAAGATGTAATATCCGAAGATTTCCAGATTAAAGGCCGCGGCAGATCCGGCTACAACATCCGAACCGAGACTGTTAATTGCCGACTGGATAACCAGGTTGGACAATGAGAACACCATACCCTGAATTCCGGACGGTACACCAATGCGAAGGATATTCACCAGAATTGTCTTGTTTGCATGGAAGCGGTCGCGATGAATCTGCACGGCACCTTTCTCTCGTGTCAAGAAGATGAACATCAGCGAGGAGCTGACAATATTGGCAATTACGGTGGCGGTGGCAACGCCATCCACATCCATGTGGAATCCAAGTACAAAGATTATGTTCAGCACCACATTGAGTATGCCGGATATTACCAAGCAAAGCAGTGGTACCCTCGTGTTTCCCTGGCTTCGGAATATTGCCGATTCAAAGTTATACAAAAGGATAAATGGCATGCCTGCGAAATAAATTCGCAAATACTTGACCGCCATCGGTGCAATTTCTGCCGGGGTTCCGAGCAGTGTCATCATCGGTTGTGCAATCACCTGGCCAATTCCAAGCACCAGCACACCGCATACGAGCGAAAGAATGATGGATGTGTGTGTCGCTTCATTGATTTTCTTCTCATTATTCTGCCCGGTAAAATTCGAAATAACGACATTTGCGCCAATCGATATTCCCACAAAGAAATTTACCAGAAGTGCCACCGTCGATGACGTACTTCCTACAGCTGCCATCGCATGCTTTCCGGCAAATCTTCCGAGCACTGCGATGTCTGCCGAGTTGAACAGCTGCTGCAAGATGCTGGTAATTGCGAGCGGAATGGAAAACCTCAGCACTTTCGTCCAAATCGTTCCATTCAGCATATCCATCTGTGGTTTTTCTTTGCGTCCTAACGTTATAATCGCCCCCTTTAAATTTCTATTCCTTATCTATCATTTATCGATTGAATCCAATTGTTCTCATCAAATGTTAATTCACGTATGCTATTGCATGCATTATGATTAACGCCATAAAATAATCTAGCGGTAGCATTATTACAAATGCTACCGCAGACGATATGACAGATATTATAATCCCAAAACTTCCTGTACTACTTCAACGCCTGCCTTGATGCAATTTGGACAAGTGCACAGAACTTCGCCGGAATCGAGGCCCTTCAAATCTCTGCAAATAAGACCACCCGTCTTCTCAACGAACTTCTCTGTGAGCTCCTTCGAAATCTTATAAGTGTTTCCCTTGGTTCCCGGCGCTTCCAAGTTGCCATCGCTGTTCTTAAGACCAGCGAGCATGATTGCACCGGTCAGTGCACCGCAGATTCCGTTTGCCGTTCCGGCACCGAAGCCAAAACCTTCGCTGATGCGGAAGAGCTCTTCCTTATCCATACCAATTTCCTCTGCAAATGCACACACAACTGCCTGTGCACAATTGTACTTGCTGTTATGCATATTATCTGCGATTTCTACCTTTGTCATCTTTGTTCCTCCTTCTAGAAATACATTACTTTACAATTACACAATATTATTACTTATTATTTTTGTCTGACGTTGTTGCCGCCCGAAGCGGATTTAATCATTGATAATCACCGGTTTTAACGACATCCATTGGCAACACCAATTTGAAACACCGATTATTCGCTACAGCAACTTGCCTAGCTTAAAAATATTCTCGGGACGCGTTGCCCAGCTCGTGCAGAAACGGATTACCGCGTGGGAATCGCTGTATTTCTGCGTGTAGCCATATACCACATTCTTCTTCAGCTGTTCGAGTTTCCGGTTCTCAACGATAACAAACTGCTGGTTGGTTGGCGATTCAAAGTAGAACGAATACTTCTCATGAAGCACCATCTTCAGCATCTCTGCCGTATCAATACCATTGCGACCGAGCTTCAAATACAAGTTGTCTGTAAAGAGCTCCGCAAACTGAATACCAAGGAGTCTTCCTTTTGCCATGAGCGCCCCGTGCTGTTTCATCTGCGAGATGAAGTGTCTCGGTGTGTTGTTCTTGGTGAATACAAGAGCTTCCCCACAAAGTGCACCGCACTTCGTTCCACCGATGTAGAAGACATCCGTGAGGCGTGCGATATCCTGGAGCGTCGCATCATTCTCTGGGCTCGCCAATGCATATGCGAGTCTCGCACCATCGAGATACAGCGGGATGTGATAACGGCTGCAAATCAAATGGAGTGCTTCGAGTTCGCGCTTGGAATAGAGCGCACCATATTCGGTCGGCTGCGAGATGTAGAGCATTCCCGGGAATACCATATGCTCATGATTTCCATCCAGATAGAAATCCGTTACCAGCTTCTTGATCTCCAGCGGATCCACTTTGCCCCCGTTATGTGGCGGTACGGTAAGCACCTTATGACCTGCAAACTCGATTGCCCCTGCTTCGTGAACGTTGACGTGTCCGCTCTCTGCCGCAATCACCCCTTCGTATGGCTGCAACATCGTATCAATCACAAGCTGATTCGTCTGCGTACCACCCATGGTGAAATAGATGTCCGCTTCCGGCATTTCAATCGCCTGACGAATCTTGAGTCTCGCCTCCTCACAGAACGGATCCTCGCCATAGCCCGTGGTCTGTGTCATATCCGTGGAAACCAGTCTTTTTAATATTCTGGAGTGCGCGCCTTCGCTATAATCGTTTTCAAATGATAACATGTCCTTCTCCTTGCTGCATAATCTCATCCCAATCCAAAAGATATTAATATTATCTAACATTTCGGATACCATCGCAAGGGCGATTGAACAATAAAAAAAGAAGCTTTCGTAAAGAAAGCTTCTTCGTTGGTAGCGTATTGGGGAATCGAACCCCAGATTCAGCCGTGAGAGGGCTGCGTCTTAACCTCTTGACCAATACGCCATATT
>CAVFWT010000157.1:0-3037 GCA_963626305.1 bacterium
CCATTGCCCCGAGTTCACACTGAATCGCCGGAAAGTCACCATCCGGCGTAAAACCGTAACTTGGAATTTCTTCTGCTTCCGTATATGCAGCAATGTCGCTCCACTCCCCGTTTTCCTCGGTCTGCCCCAGAATGAGACGGATGCGCTTATGAAGATTGTCCTTCTCCAGAAGGTCTTTCATCGCATAGAGCACAGCAACCGTCGGTCCCTTATCGTCAGTCGTACCACGTCCGTAGATGCGCTCTTCGGTTACTTCGCCACCAAATGGATCATGTGTCCATCCCTTACCTTCTGGCACAACATCGAGATGCGAGAGGATACCAATCAGCGTCTCCCCCTCTCCGATTTCAATGTAAGCATATTTGCCGGGCACATCGACCGTGCGCATACCAAATTCTTTCGCTAAGCTTAGTATGTAATTCTTTGCTCGGTCGGTCTCCTTTCCGTACGGATAGTCTGAACCTTCCGGCACTGCCACACTTCGGAAAGAAACGAGTTTCTGTAGGGTCTCAATCATTTCTATTTTTACCTCCTCATCAATAGCTTCTCGTAAAAATACGGAGCGGTAACCACCGCTCCGCATTCTTATGTGCTTTGATTTCAATTATTCGTCTTTGGATAATTCCTCTGCCTCAGCGATTTCCAGTACTTCTTCTGCAGGAGTAGCAGCAGTTGCGCCAGTTACCGGAGCTTCTTTAATTTCCTCAGCAGCAACATGCTCGGTTACTCCGAGAGCTTCCGCTTCAGCGGCTTTTCTTGCATCGATTTCTGCCTGCATCTGAGGGAGCTGCTTCTCCAGCTTATTCAGACGCAAGAATGCGAATACCAGAATGATGAAGATTACCAGCGGAATCGTAACGATTTCTGCGAAGAACAGATTCTGAATAGTCTGGGACTGCTCGGCTGCGGATGCTTTGTAATTGAATACAGTGAGGAGCCAGCTTGCGAGAATTCCACCACCAGCGAGTCCAGCCTTCTGTGCGAATGTGAAAATGGACATGATGGTTCCGCCATTGTCGACGCCGCTCTTCCACTCACCATATGTCATGGAATCAAGTGCGCACTGATAAATCATCTGCGCAAAGAGGCCTGTACCAATACCTTCACATCCCCAGCAGAAGAACAGGATTGGCAGGTTTGCATCGTGTGTGAAGAAACGGAGCCCGAAGCTGATTACAAGTGCGACACTGGACATCGAGCAGCAAAGTGCATTTCCGAATTTCTTGCCCATGTAACCCATTCCAAGGATTGCGATGAAACTGATGATTGAAGACATGGTGGAATATACACTCATCAAGTTCGTATTGTGCAGGTTGTACTGCAAGTAATATACCATGGATGCGCCGTTCAAAGCGTTGTAAATCATGAACAGAATGTTAACGAAACATACAAACAGGGCATATTTGTTGGAAAACAATGCCTTGAGAATTGCACCAACGCTCTGCTTCTCTGCTTCTGCTTTCTCGATTTCGCTCAGGCTATTCTTGTCGAGCTTAATGGATGGTTCTTCGAAGCCCTTACTTGCTGCCCATACCGTCAGGAAGGAAGTGGCATAGATTACACCGCAGATAATAGCAAATGTGAAGAATCCCTTTGTCTGGTCACCGTGACCGATCCAATTAACAAAAGGCAGTGCGATTGCGGTAACCAGTACGCTGGCAAGTGTATTGCCGTAACCTCTCCACTGTCCCAGCTTAACACGCTCATCTTTGTCTGTAGTGATTCTTGCGAGCAAAGTGTTGAACGGAACGTTGGTAGCGGTCTGTGCCATGCCCTGGAACAGATACGTGATTGCAACAAATACAATCAGATGATTCTGCTGAAGATGTGGTGCATAGTAGCTGAGTGCTACGCAGATACCGGCTGGCACTGACAAATATTTCAGCCAAGCACGACATTTACCTTCTTTCGATACGGTCTTATCCAGAATGACACCCATCATCGGGTCATTAATGGCATCCCATACCTTCGCAATCATCATGATAACGGTTGCTGCAGCTGCCGGAATCTTGGCAACATCTGTGTAGAACCACAGAAGGAAGAAAGCGTTCAAGATGTTCAGCGTACTTTTACCGAAATCTCCATACGCCATCGCGAACTTAATTCGAATTGGTAACTTTTGCGTATTTTCCATTTGATCCCCCTTATCGGATAGGAACCGGTGTTTCCCGGTTCTGCTTTCAAAATGTAACCATAAGTCATAACGTATTGTAAATTCGAATCGAAATCTTTAAATGCATATTATATATTTTTTAATAATTTGTCAACAATTTTAATTAATTATATATTTTTTTAGAGGATGTTGCAAAATCCATTACTATATGCTATGATTCACTCATCTAAAAGAATCGAAATCAACCGCAGTGTTATACTGCAAAATGAAGTTGCATTTCCCGCGCATCAACGGTGGATTTTGCCGTTCAATAATCGCATTATTATGATGTATAAATCAGAATGCACAATGAAAGGAAGTAAATATTCATGAAGTTATTAGAAGAACTCACACAGGCATGGGGTGTTTCTGGCAGAGAGAAGAATGTCCGTGCAATTATTAAGCGAGAGATCAAAGACTACGTCGATGATTATTTCGTAGACGCAATGGGCAATCTCATCGCATATAAGAAAGGTACCGAATCGGAGAACAATAAGAAGATTATGTACACGGCTCATATGGACGAGATTGGTTTCCAGGTAACTCATATCGAGGGGGACGGAAGAATCAAAGTCTGCAGCGTTGGCTGGACTTGGACCGGTGCTATCTACAACGACAAGGTAATCTTCCAGAACGGTGTTATCGGTGTCGTTGGATGCGATTGTCCGATTGAAGAAGCGAAGAATCATCACCAGAACCTGTACATTGATATCGGTTGCACCAGCAAGGAAGAGACGATGAAGTACGTACAGCCTGGAGATTATTGCGGATTCATCGGCAAGTACTATGAACTCCAGAACGACCGCATCAGTGCAAAGTCCTTGGACGACCGTGTCGCTTGCTACATTCTGATTGAAGCCATCAAGAGAAACGACGGTTCTTATC
>CAVFWT010000158.1:0-3018 GCA_963626305.1 bacterium
ATCCAGAGCATGAATGTTCCGTACATAACCGGAGAATTCATCAGCTTGTCGGCGGCGAGTATGTTGATGTAACCCTTGCCTTTCTCATCCGTGCGGAACCAATCTTTGATGTCCAGTGCTGGTTCACCGAAGAACGTATCGCCGCCTTGCTGTTCCAGGCTGACGAGGGTACGAACGATGGCACCGATGCTCTGCTTGGTCATGTTTCCGTATGTGGTGATGTAGTCATTGATGTGTTCGCCCACGTAGTTGAGCATGGAACGAAGGTCCTTGGTATCAATCAGCAGAAGACCGGAATCATCTGCAATCTTGAATACGATGGACAGGATGTCTGCCTGCGTATCGTTGAGCCCCATTAGTTTCGCAAGAAGCAGCGGACCCATCTCAGTAATGGTGGTACGAAGCGGATGACCTTCTTTGCCATAGACATCCCAGAAAGTCGTTGGGTAAGCATGATAGCTCCAAATATCTTTGAGTCCGAATTTCTCGATGCGTTTCTGCATGTTCTCGGAATCCTCACCAGGCTGGCACATACCAGCGAGGTCGCCCTTCGCGTCTGCGAGGAATACCGGAACACCGGCATCCGAGAAAGACTCGGCCAGGACTTTGAGCGTAACGGTTTTACCGGTACCGGTAGCACCGGCAATCAGACCGTGGCGATTAGCCATCTTCGGGATGATGCAAATTTTCTCATCCTCGCTCTGTCCAATCCAAATTAAATTATCTGTATACATGTCGTTGTTCCTCCTGATTATAATGCAATTAATTTTACCATATTAGCAGAACCGGCAAAAGTAAAGAACTCGTATTCCGATGTGAATACGAGCCCTTATAAAGTCGTTTCGTGCCATGTGTTCGAAAAAGCTAATTTTTGCAGAGAAATCAACGCCGTGTCGGTTCTTCTTCCGATTGAATAACACGGAGTCTATAGCCGGTCTTGCATGAATTTGATAAATGTCTTGTAGATACCGTGGAATTTGCGCCCCTTAAGATATACCAGATATGTGTTGTATTCCACCGGTGGATCAAGCGGAATGGCTGTGGTATCAGAATCCTGGAACGTATCGGCTGTTGATTTTGTCAGGAACATCACCCCATCGATGTCTTGGATGAAAGAAGTCGTGAGGTCTACGTTGAATGTATTCTGATACGACACATTGAATGGAATGTTCAATTCATTGCAAATGTCGAATGCATCCTGGAACAAATGCGTTCCTTTCTCTCCCGTCAGCAGGGGCAACTGAGCCAAGTCCTCTGGCAATAATTTCTCTTTGTTTGCAAACTCGCTGGAGCTGCTGATTAGCCCAAGCATTTCTTCTTTCTCAAGAAGCTTGTATTCGAATCTGGAATCCAAAGTCTTCGGGCGAACTTTAATGATTGCAAAATCAATCGAACCGTCTTCAAGACCATCGTATGCCACAAAGTTATCAGCCATACGAATGGTTCCCAGTACGTTCGCGTGCTCTCGATAGAATGTCTGTAATTTCTTCGCAATTCCGGAGCGCTGGAATGCAGGGAAGACAGCGATGTTCAAGATTGCCTTATCTTGAGAAGTCTGATGATTGAATTCCTTCATCAGAAGGTCGAAGTCATCCAATATTTTCTGCGCGCGCTGACAGAAAATTTCGCCATCGGGTGTCAATTCCACCTGATGTGATGTTCGAATGAAGAGAGTTGTTCCTAATTCTTCTTCTAATAATTTAATTTGTTTTGAAATGTTCGGCTGTGTAATGTAGAGCTTCTCTGCCGCCTTCGTGAAGCTTTTCTGACGTGCGATTTCTGTCACGTAATTTAAGTGTCTAAATTCCATAGAATTCCTATCTACTACCTATTGTTCTTTCATACATATAACCCATGAATAGATTTTTTCTGTCATTTGCCGACAGAAAACGAATTCGGCAATAAATGACAGTTATGTTAAAAATAACTTCTATTCCTTTCCATTATACACTAAAAACCATTAAAATTTGTTTATAAATACAAAAATTGATTGAAAATATAAATCTTGACGAATGTTTGAAATTCGAAAGTGAGGAATCGGCATGAGCGTAATTTTGAATCAAGCAAATGAAATTTCAGACGAAATTATCGCAATTCGGCGTGATATTCATCAGCATCCGGAACTGGGTACGAATCTTCCCCGTACTTCTAAGATTGTAATGGACAAACTGAAGGAATATGGAGTGGATGAGGTCCTGAATCCAGTGAGTACAGCCGTTGTTGGTGTAATTCATGGCACGAAAGGACCGGGGAAATGCGTTGGTATTCGCTGCGATATGGATGCGCTTCCTGTAAAAGAAGAAACGGGACTTCCATTCAGCAGCGAGAATGAAGGCGTAATGCATGCTTGCGGACATGACTTGCACACCTCGATGATGATTGGAAATGCCAAAATTCTCTGTCAGCATCGCGATGAATTCGCTGGAACAATCAAATTGATTTTTGAACCGAGCGAAGAGCAGCAGCCAGGTGGCGCTCGAATGATTATTGAATCCGGAGTTGTAGATGATGTGGATGTATTCCTTGGAATGCACGTACTACCAAGTGATGGAAACGTTGGTAAAATCGCGATTCGGAAAGGTCCGGTAACCACTTCTGCCGATGAAATATGTATCACGGTGCATGGTAAAGGCGGACATGGCTCGGAACCGAATAAGGCAATCGATGCAGTCCTTGCGGGTTGTCAGATTAACGTATTGATGCAGCAAATTCAGGCGCGGAACGTCAATCCACAAGAAACGATTATTCTTGGTATCAACAAGATGGAGGGTGGCGTTGCGTCGAACATTATATCGGAAACTTGCACCTTGATTGGTGGGCTGAGAACTTATACACAGGAAACCAGAGAAATCGCAACTCAGAAGATTCACGATATCTGCCGAGGAGTAGAAGCAATCGCTGGCTGTACAATCGATGATCAAGTCCTGATTGGATATGATGCTTGTTCCAACGATGAAGAAACCGTGGACGTTCTCACGGAAGCATATACAAGCGAACTCGGGGAAGACAGCTTCTACA
>CAVFWT010000159.1:0-2991 GCA_963626305.1 bacterium
ATGACAAATTCTACTACCTTGATGCAGTAGAGGAGGCTCTTTGTTTCGGATGGATCGATAGTACCCATAAGGTCATTGATGGAAAAAGGATGCAACGGTTCACTCCGCGGCGGAAGAATAGTCCATGGACGGAACTGAATAAGGAACGAGTTCGCAGATTGGAAAAACTTGGCTTGATGACAGATGCCGGACGAGACGTACTGCCACCTATGGGTCCGAGAAGTTTCAGAATTGATTATGAAATTGAAAAGGCTTTGAAGAATGCTAAATGTTGGTTAAAGTTTAAATCTTTCCCGCCGCTTTATCAGAGGATTCGTGCCTACAATATTTCCTTTTACAAAAGGCGTAATCCTGCAATGTTTGAACGGAGCCTTAATCATTTAATTGCTGAAACAAAACAAGGACGGATGTTCGGAGAGTGGAATGACTATGGGCGGTTGTTGGACTATTAAATTCCAGTTTATCGAAAAAAATCCTGTGGAAGAAGATTAATCTTCTTCCACAGGATTTTTTATTTTCTATCATCTTGATGCTCTTCAATAACAAGATATATGAAAAATACTTCTAGAACCGCGTCTAAAATATAACGAACAAATAACGCTTAATATGCGAAAATTGCAAGGGAATAGTGCTTTTAACACAAAAAACGAATGCTGAATTCGTCACTTTTCTTTGATTATGGGTTAAATCTACACAAAAATCTGTTATACTATTAACACAGTTAATAGTATATGGAGGTGTATTATGTTAGAAAGTTTAAATAATGTTGTGAACTTCCTGAATGGCTACATCTGGGGAGTTGGAATGCTCGTTCTAATTGTAGGAAGTGGATTGTATTTTACAATTCGTTTGCACGGCTTCCAGTTTGTACATTTCAAGGATATGTGGAGCAGAATCATTGATAAGCAAGATTCCGACTCTGGAATTTCCGCTTTTGGTTCCTTCTGCACGACCATGGCAATGCGTGTCGGAACTGGCAACGTAGCCGGTGTCGCTGTTGCAATCTATCTGGGTGGCCCAGGCGCACTGTTCTGGATGATTCTAGCTGGTATGACGAACTCCGCAGTATGCTTCGCAGAGTGTACGCTCGCCGTTCTTTATAAAACTAGAATCGATGGGCAGTACCGTGGCGGCGGCGCTTACTGTTCAGAACGCGGACTTGGTTGGAAAAAATACGGTGCATTTATGGCACTGATTCTGATGATTGGAACATCCGTATTCATGCCTGCTGCCGCAACTTATACAATCTGTGATGGATTCCATAATGCGATTAACATCCCAATGTGGGTAAGCGCGTTAGTTATTGCAGTGATTCTGGGCATCGTTGTTATCGGCGGTGTTAAGCGTATCAGTGCAATTGCTTCCATGATTGTACCGTTCATGGTAACCGTATATCTGCTCGCAGCAATCGTAATCATTATTATGAACATTACTGCAATCCCAGCATTAATCAAGACCGTTGTAACATCCGCATTCGCAAAGAACTCGGTTTTCGGTGGAACAATTGGCGTAATTATTCAGCAAGGTGTTAAGAGAGGAACTTTCTCCAGCGCATCTGGTATGGGTGAAGCTTCTCCTACCGCAGCCGCTGCAGAGACGAGTCACCCAGTAAAGCAGGGTATGGCGAATGCTGCTGGTGTATGGTTGGATACCGTTATTATCTGTACCGCATCTGGATTGATGATTCTCTTGACCGATTGCTTTAACACTGCTGGTGGATATGTTGGAAGCGGAGCCACAGAACTTCCGGCACTCGCAGCAGCTGGAACGAACGGCGTTATCTTCGTGCAGTTAGCGTGTAAGACAGTAATGGGAAAAATTGCTCCGACATTCATCGCAATCATGCTCGCACTATTCTCGTTCACATGCTTGATTAGTTACTATTACGAAGCAGAGACCGCAGCGATGTACCTGTTCCAAGGCGAATCAAAAACAAAAATCCGCAAAATCGTTACTTGGATTATGAGAATTGGCATGCCGGTGCTAGTCTTCATATGGGGTAACCTGGAATCTGATATCGCTTGGAACTTATCCGACCTAGCGCTTGGAAGCTGTACATGGGTCAATATGCTCGTTGTATTGCTCTTATCGCCTAAAGTAATTGCACTTTACAAGGATTACGAGGAACAGATGCAAGCAAAGAAGGATCCGTACTACAATCCGGACAAACTTTCGTGGGATGGTGTAGATACGGAGATGTGGAAAGATATCAATAAGAAGTACATTGAGAACGATAAATAAATTCGCTTTTACTCCTTGAAGAAATACCGAATCGTTCAAATTAAGAAGTGTAGCAGTCATCTGACTGCTACACTTTTTATCTACATATTTTGCTATTAAGCGAGAAAATTAAAACCCATAACGACAATACCGAGAACGACGAGAATGATACCTGTCGCACGGTTTAGCGTTTTGAGAGAAGCTTTGTTCGCAAAGATAGCTGCGATTCGCGCCCAGATGAGCGTGAAGACGATGCACAGAACCCAGACCGTTACATCTGGCGTACCCCCGATTGCGAAGTGGGAAGCAGCTCCGGTAAAAGCAGTGAACGTCATGATGAAGACACTCGTTCCGGCAGCAGTTTTCAGCTCGTATCCAAGCACGGATGTCAGGATGAGCAGCATCATCATGCCACCACCAGCACCGATGAAACCGCAAATGAATCCGATAATCATACCAGATACGACAGACTGCATTGCTTCCTTGGTCACCATGACTGGCTTGACGATGAATTTGATGCCGAGAAGAAATGTCATAAATACGGAGAAATTCCCCATTGTAGACGATGAAACCAGACTGGATATGTAACTGCCGAATACTGTAAAAACAAGGACGGTTACCATCATAATGATTCCGTTACGGATGTCGATATTTTTGTGTTTCGCATAGATATAGGCAGACACGGCACTTGCCAGAACGTCCGAGGATAAAGCGATACCAACAGCTAAGTACGGATCAATGCCGAGGAACGTAATTAGCATTGGTGTGATG
>CAVFWT010000160.1:0-2886 GCA_963626305.1 bacterium
TGCAAATACCTATTAAGAAAGATAAATAGCTAGGAGAGTAGAAATTGGAACAGGTATTAACTCCAAATCAGGGAAAACAAGGAATTATAGAAGTGGATGGCGCTTGCTATCAGCGTCTTCCAATCAAGACACATTTGATCACCAAAGATGACAACATTCTGGATGTTGCACAGCAGTATGGCTCGCCGGTACTTTCTCAGCCGGGCGATGTGCTGTTCATCTCCGAGAAATGCGTAGCGTGCACGCAGAACCGCGCGATTCCGCTTGAGGACATCAAGCCTCGCAAGCTCGCGGTTTTTCTCAGCAATCATGTGACGAAGACACCATACGGTATCGGGCTTGGAATGCCTGAGACGATGGAATACGCATTGCGCGAATGTGGCGTCCCTCGCATCTTGTTCGCTGCTGGCGTTTCGGTAATCGGCAAGAAAATTTTCCACAAAAAAGGCTGGTTCTATAAAGTTGCAGGCTATCGTGCACAATCAATCGACGGCCCTTGCCACAATACAATCCCACCATACAATCACTATGTTGTGCTGGGACCACTTGAGCCGGACCGTGTTGCGGAACAGATCAAAGAGCGCATCGGCTACGATACGATTATTGTCGATGTCAATGACTTGGACGGACAGATTCTTGGCGCATCTTCAAGCGCGATTGACAAGAAACTCTACGCTCGAATTCTGAAGGATAATCCGCTGGGACAGGACGATCAGCAGACACCGATGGGCGTCATCAGAAAGGTCAATCCGCAGAACCTGTAATCGGATTCGAAGCCGGATTTCTAGCCAGAAGAAAAATAAATAATCAAGCCCGCCTGGCTTGTTGAAAAAGGCCCGTCTTACTGGACAACTGGTAAGGCGGGCCTTTTTCTAAAAACAGCAGAGAGGATCTGTCGCTTTTTTGTATTAAAGCTCAAGCGGTCGAATACCTCTCTCGCATACTGAAAAGTTCTCTGCCAAGCACCCTGGCAAGCGGAACATCCCTACGCGTTCACGCACTCCGGTACATCGGATGCCGCAACAAGGTCAGGGATTATTTTTTTTGACAAATCGATGAACGCCTTCGAGCAGATAGACAGCGTCTTTTCCGATTGATAGCCTATGCCAAGCGTTCGATGAGTGCAAGGCTTAATCGGAATAATACGGAAGTTAGCTTTGTTGTTCAAGATGAACATGTTCGGAAGCAAACTGATGCCGAGACCATTATCCACCATTGAGAGGATTGTGTGGTCGTCGTGGCAAGTGAAACTGACTAGCGGGGAAACGTTGAACTGCGATAATGTCGAAGACACGTCCTCGTCTATTCCACGTTCTGATGCGATGAATGGGAAATCCGCAAATGCGGATACCGGAAAAGTTTTCTCGTACTCCGTCGGGATGTCAAGATCTTTAGGGATAACTGCACACAGGGGATCTCGTGCCAGAGGGAAGAAACTGAAGGTCTGATCTTTCTGTCGGCTCAGGAAGCCGAAATCAATGCTACCCTCATTCAACCATTTCTCAATGGCTTTGAGGCCACCTTCACGAATGCGAATTGCAATATTCGGATAGAGTTGCTGGTATTTGGCGATTACCGCAGGAAGCCACTGCGATGCAATACTGCAGTAGGTTCCAATGCAAATAGATCCACGCTGAAGGCCATGAACAGAATCAAGAACCTCATCCATACGCTCATAGTGTGTAACCACCTGCCTGATATATGGAAGAAGGAGCTCAGCGTCTGCGGTGAGTTCCACGCCACGCTTCGTGCGTCGGATTAATGTGATGCCCATCTCTGCTTCCAATTTGTTGATTGCATGCGAAACACCGGATTGAGTGTAACCCAATCGTTCCGCACTGACCGTCAGATTGCCGGTACGAGAAACATCACATAAGAGCGCCAATTTATTGATATCCAATCGGCATCCTCCTTCCTTTCACACTTTCCTCTCTTCTAATCTTCTAGCTATTTATTTTAGCATCGAAAACAAGAGCGCCAGATTGAAAAAACTTATACTTTCAGAAGCAAAGATAAGGATAATCGATAAGGAAAAAAAGACGATAACTCTACGCGTTGAAATTGCAACGTTATGAATTTTTTTCATGTTAATAATTAAACAATGTCGCTTCATTCCCAAATACAATCCGATTACAATTCAAGTACATACTGTTAATCGGTATATAAAGATGAGTAAAAAGGAGGAAACAAGATGTCTATTACTCAAGAAACATTGCAGAAACACTTGAAAGATCCTGCAATCTTCTGCTGCAGAAGAGAAAAAGGATTGGTAATCAGTGCGGCTGACCTCGAGGACCCAGGTCTTTTTGACGACATGCAAGAGTCTGGTCTCCTGACTTTGACTCCAGAAGGTCTTTGCATTGAACAGGTTGTTGGATGCACCCTCGTTAAGGACGTTGAGGCTCTTACCCCAATTACAAAGGACATGCTCGACAGAGTTAACGAAGTACAAGACGAACCAGTAGAAGAAGTGAAGGCTACGGATGCAGCTCCAGAGGTTGCTCCAGCAGCACAGCCATGCACAGGAGGAAATGGAATGATTCATATCGAAATCGGAAAAGCAGAGAAATTCGATGGACTGAAACTGGACGTACCTGTATTTGCAGGTGGCGTTGCTCCGGCACCGGTAGCAGCTCCGGTTGACGAGAAGACAGGTGAAAAGACTGTTATCAGAAAACTGGTTAAGAAGCACATCAAGATTAGCGACGTTAAGCTGGGTAAAGAGACATCCATTAAGGATGGCGTTATCACCATCGATAAGGACATCGTTAAGAAGGCAGTTGGCGAAGACGTACTGTGCAAGAGCCTTGCTCTGGATGTTATCCATCCGGATGAGAGACATATCTACACAGAGACAATCATGGACGTTTGCCCAATCGCTACAAA
>CAVFWT010000161.1:0-2881 GCA_963626305.1 bacterium
ATCTCGGACCGCCGGCGGAACGGAATGCGATTCGCTTCATGATGGCAAATCACGTAAACGCGGTGGAATCCACCAGCGCAGGACGACTGTTCGATGCGGTGAGCCGCATTCTGAATATCAAGCGCGTGAACTCGTTCGAGGGGGAGATGTCCATGCAGCTGCAGTTCGAAGCAGAGCGTTTTGCAGAGGAACAGGATGTAACACAGGCTGCAACTGAGATTCTATTGATGGAAGGGAGTCGCATCGCGTGGGAGATGCGCACCGAATTGGAGGATAAGGCGTGGAAAGAAGAGGCACAGAAAAGCGAAGCCTGTAGTGAGCCGAATGCTTCGTCGGCTTTGGCGATTGCATCCCTTACCGATGAATTTTGTTACCTCGAGACGACTCGATTGATTCAGCAGATTGCCGAAGCGAAAGTGAGAGGTGCTGATGTGGGTCAGCTTGCGTGGATGTTCCACGAGGAGCTTGCGAACATGGTTCAGGAATGCTGCGAAGGCGTGCGAGAGCGTACGGGAATTCAAACGGTTGCACTCAGTGGCGGCGTGTTCCAGAACAATCTGCTGCTAAAACTCTGTCAAGGTAAGCTGGAGCAAAGCGGTTTCCGCGTGCTCTGCCACTCGCTGGTCCCAGCCAACGATGGTGGTATCGCACTCGGTCAAGCGGTCGTAGCTGCTCGCCAAATACAGAAGCGTGCCTAATTGTTGCATAGCAATTAAACGGGCGATAGACCCAATGAAAATATAACTTCACATTTATGAGGAGGAAATGATATGTGTGTAGGAATTAAAGCCAAAGTGGCAGATGTCGAGAACGGCATGGCGGTCATCGACGCATCCGGCGTGAAGCGCAAGATCTCTGCGGAGCTCATCGAAGACTTGGCACCGGGAGATTACGTGATGGTACACGCCGGCCTGGCCATCGCAAAAGTGAACGGAAACGATGCGGAGGAAGCCGCAGAAGTAATGGAGGCACTCTAATGGCACTCAGTCAAGATGCGGTAAAAGCAGCTAACATTGTGAAGAACTATTCCGGCCCGAAAATCCGGGTTATGGAAGTCTGCGGGACGCATACGCATGAAATCTTCCGTCAAGGGATTCGGCAGCTTCTTCCGGAGAACATCGAACTGATTTCTGGTCCGGGATGTCCGGTCTGTGTGACGCCGGTCGGATTCATCGATGAGGCCGTGATGCTCGCACTGGACAAGGGCGTGAAGATTTTCACCTTCGGGGACTTAATTCGCGTGCCGGGAACCGAGAAGAGCCTTGCAATCGCTCGCCAGGAAGGTGCCGATATTCATATCGCTTACTCGCCGGTAGATGCAGTGGATTATGCGAAGGAACATCCGGATGAAGAAGTCTGTTTTCTGTCCGTTGGATTTGAGACGACGACACCCGGTAGCATCATCGCACTGCGAAATGCAATTCGCGATGGGGTGAAGAATTTCTCGTTGCTGACGGCGAACAAGACGATGGAAGAAGCTTATCTGGCGCTCAAAGGCAGTGCGGATGCCTTCTTGTATCCGGGCCATGTGAGTACAATCACTGGTATGGACGTGTATCGCCGACTGGCAGAAGAAGAGGGTATTTCAGGTGTAGTGACAGGTTTCACGACATCGGAAATCGTGACTGCACTGGCGGTGATTGTTCGCCGAATCGAGGAAGTTCGCGAAGGTACAATCACTGCTTTTACTGAGAATTGCTATCCGGCAATCGTGACTGAGGCGGGGAGTCCATCGGGACGTAAGCTGGTGGAAACTTACATGGAGCCTTGCGATACGGAATGGCGCGGCCTTGGAATCATACCGAAGTCGGGCATGAAACTCCGTGAGGAGTACCAGGACTACGATGCGCGGATTCGCTTCCAGCTGCCAAAAGTACAAGGCAAAGCAAATCCGGCTTGTCGATGTGGCGAAGTGCTGCGTGGTGTCTGTAAGCCGATGGATTGCAAGATTTTCGGTAACGTCTGTACGCCGGAACATCCAGTTGGTGCGTGCATGGTGTCCAGCGAGGGCGCATGTTCGGCATATTACAAATACGGCGGTACGCTGCTCCAGAAGTAGGTAATACTGGAAGCATAATGCTTTGATGCAGGAAACTATAATAATAAAGAACACAGCAAAAATATTGATTCATTTGAATTATAGAAACAAGTAAGGAATGGCGCATACAATGAACGATAGAATTACTCTGGCCCACGGTGCGGGCGGAAAACAGACCTCGGAATTAATCGGAGGTCTATTTAAGAAATATTTCGATAATCCTTATCTCACGGCAGACGATGCAGCCGTGTTAACTCCCCCGGTGGGGCGGATGGCGATGTCCACAGATGGATTCATCGTGTCTCCATCTTTTTTTTCAGGCGGAAACATCGGCAAACTGAGCATTTGTGGTACGGTGAATGATCTAGCATGCATGGGCGCAAAGCCACTGTACATTTCATGTGCTTGCGTTATCGAAGAGGGTTTTCCAATGGACCGATTGGAAGAAATCGTTAAGTCCATGGCGGAAACTGCGGATAAAGTGGGCGTACACATCGTATCGGGCGACACGAAGGTTGCCGGCAAGGGTCAGGTGGACGGAATCTTTATCACGACGACGGGTGTCGGCGAAATTCAGGAAGGTATCGATGTGTCTGGTGCATATGCAAAGCCGGGTGATGCAGTTCTCGTTACCGGTGATGTAGGTCGTCATGGCTGTACCATCTTGCTCGAACGTGATCGTTATGGAATGGAAGCGAATGTCACTAGTGACTGTGCACCGCTATGGCATCCCGTTCGCGATTTAATTCAGGAAATACCGGATGTTCGTGTGATTCGCGATGCGACTCGCGGCGGCGTAGGAACGGTTCTGTACGAAATTGCGGATCAGAGCAACGTTGGCAT
>CAVFWT010000162.1:0-2861 GCA_963626305.1 bacterium
CGCTTGTGCAGAATATCTTTAAGGTTCAGGAGTTTCTCACGTTCCGTCTCTGCCAATCTGGATGCTGGAATACCAGTCCAATCAGAAATGACTTCGCGAATTTCTTCTTCTCCGACTTCCTCCTTGAGAAGTTTCTCTTCCTGATTCTGGTTCACCTTCTCTTTAAGGTCTTCAAGCTCTTTCTCGAGTGCAGGGAGATCACCGTATTTTAGTTTTGCCAGTTTCTCCAGGTCATAATTACGCTCTGCAGTTTCAATTTCATGACGAAGATCTTCCAATTCTTTCTTCTTATCCTTGAGTCCTTGGATTCCCTTCTTCTCATTCTCCCACTTTGCTCTCAGTGCATCGTTATCCGCATGAAGGTCTGCCAGTTCCTTCTCGATTGCCTCAAGTCTTGCCTTGCTGCCTTTATCATCTTCTTTAGACAACGCCTGCTTCTCAATTTCGAGCTGCATAATTTTACGGGAAATCGTATCGAGTTCGGTTGGCATGCTATCAATCTCAGTACGGATACGAGCTGCTGCTTCGTCCATCAGGTCAATTGCCTTATCAGGCAAGAATCGGTCGCTGATGTAGCGATTCGACAATGTTGCGCAAGCAATCAACGCATTGTCCTGAATTCGAACACCGTGATGGATTTCAAATTTCTCTTTGAGTCCACGCAGAATGGAAATGGTATCTTCTACAGATGGCTCATCAACCATAACTTTCTGAAAACGACGCTCCAAAGCAGCATCCTTCTCGATATACTTACGATACTCATCGAGTGTGGTTGCACCAATGCAATGAAGTTCGCCTCGAGCCAGCTTTGGCTTCAGCAAGTTGCCAGCATCCATCGAGCCTTCTGTCTTTCCTGCACCAACGATATTATGAATTTCATCGATAAAAAGAATAATCTTCCCATCCGATTTATCGATTTCGTTGAGTACGGCTTTAAGGCGTTCTTCAAATTCGCCCCTATACTTCGCACCAGCAATCAAGGAACCCATATCCAGCGAGAATATGGTTTTATCTTTCAAGTTCTCCGGTACATCACCATTGACGATACGCTGGGCCAAGCCTTCGACAACTGCAGTCTTACCGACGCCCGGTTCGCCGATGAGAACCGGATTGTTCTTCGTACGGCGAGAAAGGATTTCAATCGTACGACGAATTTCCTTGTCACGTCCAATCACCGGATCCAGTTTGCCTTTTCGAGCAGACTCTACTAGGTCAACGCCATATTTATTCAGCGCATCATAGCTATCCTCTGGATTCTGATTCGTTACACGCTGATTTCCTCGAACCATTGTAAGTGCCTTCAAGAACTCATCTTTGTTGATATTATATTTGCTCAGGAGACGATTCGTCTCAGTGTCGTTTTCCTGAATGATCGCGAGATAGGCATGTTCTACGCTAACGTATTCATCCTTAAATTCATCTGCAATATTCTCTGCATTCATCAAAATTTTATTCAAGCGAGTGGACAAATAGAGGTCGCCTCCACTTACCTTCGGAAAACTCTGAAGACGTTTCTCCAAATCCGCCTTATAAGATGAAACATTGACATTCATCGCCTCAAGCAATTTCGCGATGAGGCCCTGCGAATCGCTGACAATAGCATAATGCATGTGCTCCGGTTCGATGGACTGATTTCCGTATGACATCGCCAAGTTCTGTGCATCCATTACCGCTGTTTGCATTTTCTGTGTGTACTTTTCCATTTTCATAAATACTCACCTCCGTGATAACTAATTCTATGTAAACAATCGAAAATTGATTGGTCTCGAATTTCTCATTCCAATTCCTTACAGTATTAATTTAGCACTCGACTGTGTTGAGTGCTAACAAATTGTGTGAAGGTTATGTGAAGATGGATGAATTCACATCCAAAGATTGCGAGATCAAAGATTCTTTCATGATTATGGCTAAGGAATCATTCGCCCGAATCCTCGTTCTGTAAAATCTTGTTTAAATTTGTTTTTAGCTGATTTATTGTAATCATTTTATTATATAATAAACGCAAATTCCAAATGGAAAGGGTGCTATCTAAGCACATATGACAAGCAATCTGAATATGAAAATCATCCAAATGGAATTCTTTCCTACTTAAGGAAATCGAAAGGAAAATTTATGAAGAAAATCCCGATAGATCAAGAAAAGAAAACCATCGCCACCTCTACGTGGCTCGGTGTTATCGTGGCTATTTTCGAAATTGGTATGTTCATCCTGAGCGGGTCTCAAGCGATCCTGATTGACGGCGTGTACGACTCCATGGACGTCACGATTTTGGTCATCTACCAGCTTCTTCTGCCGTTGATCTACAAACCGATTAGTGAGCGTATTCCATATGGATTTGCACAGGTGGAGACGTTGTTTATTCTCATTAAGGGTTCCGTGCTGATTATCATCACAGCCCTTATCATCTATGATGATATCTTGATTATCTTCCACGGTGGCACTTCAATCGACACGAAGCAAGTACTCGTGTTCGAGGCAGTTCTAACCTTGTTCTGTATTTTCGGTTACGCAACTGTTCGTCGGCTGGGACGGAAGTTCAACACCCCGATGATTCGTGTCGAATTGATTACGTGGAAGATTGACGTCTTTCTAAGCTTAGGTGCGTTCCTCGCCTTCTTCTTGGAAATTCCTTTTCTTCACTTCCACGTGCTAGAATGGCTAGTTCCATACATCGATCCGCTGGTATCTTGCATCATCGCAGCGTTGATGTTACCAGAACCAGCGAAAGCATTCGTTAATGCTATTCGCGGACTCGTCCTGATGGCACCGTCAGAGGAAAAGCTGGAACGGATTCGCGGAATCTGCGATGAGGTACTCACGAATTATCCGTATGAAATTGATTTTCTAGATGTAGTAAGAAC
>CAVFWT010000163.1:0-2850 GCA_963626305.1 bacterium
ATCTTTACTGTGTATACGGAACAGATTTCAAGTATTTTCGATTCTTACTGATTACAATCGGAATTCTTTCTGTTGTAGGAATGATCTACGGTTCGGTCCGTGCGATGGCGCAGAAAGATATTCGGAAAATGCTCGCGTATTCCAGCGTTGCTCAGATTGGATACATCAGCCTCGGTTTTGCGATTGGTAGTCCACTCGCATTGGCGGGTGCATTTGTCCATATGCTGGGACATGCATTTATGAAAAGCGGCTTGTTCTTTGCATCTGGTGCGATTAGCTGGCGATATGGTACGTTTGACTTGAATGACTTCGGAAGAATTTACAAGAAGATGCCGATGACCGGTGCACTTCTTGCTGTTGCTGCCCTATCGATGATTGGCATTCCGCCGACGGTCGGATTCTTCAGCAAATGGTACCTGGCATATGGCGCTGCGACGATGCATGAATACATCTACATCTTTGCACTCGTGCTCAGTTCACTGCTCAATGCCATCTACTTCTTCAAACTGATTGAGAAGACTTTCGTTCAAGAGAATGCACATTGCAAGGAGTTGCATGAAGTCGGGCTGCTGGAAGCGCCGATTACGATTGTCGTACCGGTTGTGGTATGCCTGCTGATGATACTTTTACTCGGAATATTCAACGTTAAAATCGTGGATGTTCTACTGATTACGCTGAAAGGAGTGGCATTATGATTCTGACCTCGTTGGATTACAGACCAGGCCTCATCGTTATGCTGCCACTTATTGCAGCTTGTCTAATATATGTTCTGGGAGAACATATACCGCCAAATCTCCGAGAGGCAATCACTTTTGCGGTGGCCATTCCAATGGCAATCCTGGTATATACGCTTGTACCACAAGTCTTGGCAGGAAAGGAAATTGGTTTTACCTTACTGGAAATTGTCAAAGGCGTGAGCCTACGTTTCTCTGTGGATGCGGCAGGCATGATTTTCGCTTGCGTAGCGTCAACGCTCTGGGTGGTTACTTCGTGTTACTCCATTGGATATATGAGAGGACATGGCGAGAAAAATCAGACGGGTTATTACGCTTCGTTTGCGATGTGCTTGATGGCGACGATGGGGCTGTGTTTCGCAGCGAACCTTCTGACCTTCTTCATCTTCTTTGAAATTCTGACGGTGGCGACGTATCCACTCGTCGTTCACTACCGCGATGCAGAGGGCACGCAGTCCGGTCGCAAATATCTGGCATACACGCTGATTAGCGGACAACTTTTCTTCGCCGGCATCGTCATTCTGTATGCTTGCACGGGAACGATGGATTTCACGCCGGGTGGTTTTGTCCAGAGTGGTGACATTCCGATGCCGTGGATGCTCTTGGTATTCTTCCTGATGGTCGGTGCCGGAATTGTAAAAGCAGGTGTCATGCCACTTCACAGCTGGCTTCCGGCAGCCATGGTGGCGCCGACACCAGTCAGTGCACTGCTTCATGCGGTTGCCGTTGTAAAAGCCGGTGCATTCTGTACCCTTCGTGTTGTCTTGTACGTCTTCGGACCAACTGCGGCTCGAGCATGCCATGGTTCTGAAATTCTCGCTTGGATGGCGGTGATTACGATTCTCGTATCTTCGTTAATTGCAATTCGCAAAGACAATTTGAAAGCACGTCTCGCATTTTCGACGGTGGGTCAGCTTTCCTATATTATTCTCGGAATATCGATACTGTCGCCGTTTGCAGCTACCGGCGCGATGTACCACATTGTGGCGCATGCCTTTATGAAAATTACACTCTTTATGTGTGCTGGCGCAATCTTTGTTACTACTCACAAGAAGAACATTAGCGAGATGGTGGGAATTGCAAATCGTATGCCGATTACAATGACTTGCTTTACATTAGCATCACTTGCGGTTGCCGGGTTCCCGTTCTTTGTTGGTTTTATCAGCAAAGCCAACATTATTATGGGCGCTATTTCCATGGGTAAGCCGCTCTTCGTAGCGACGCTCATTGTCAGTGCACTTTTGGCACTGACTTACTTGATGCCAGTGGCTTTTATGGCGTTTAAGAGGGACTTTGTAAATAGCGAATTCCCAACGTTCGGAGAAGCGAGCATCCCGATGCTGGTCCCGATTATATTTACGACAGTTTGTTCAATATTGCTAGGCTTAATGCCGAATATTGGATTGCATCTATATGATTTGGCAGAGATGGCAGGAAATGCAATCTTTGGAATAATTGGATAGGAGGGTGAGGAAATTATGAAAGAGTTTATATATTATTTCTTCACCGCATTTGAAGGTGCATTTATTCTGATTTTCCTAGCCAAGGAATTGATGAATGGAATGATTCGCCGTGATGCGAATTATTACGAAGCAGAAGAAATCGAAACGGAAAGGGAAATGCTTCGCAAAGCCAATGTGAAGAAACGTGTGGAATCGGAGAGCCTGGAGATGGAGGTGCTAAATGAACTGGAATAACCTACATCCTGGACTTGTCATGATATGTTTTGGATTTGTCATCTTGATTCTTCCAGAGAAATATCGTAAATATCTGACGGTAGCAGCATCGGTATGTGCCTTTGTAGCGGCGAAGCTTCTGGATTCTCACAGCGGACTTCCATTTCGGATTACAGATGGAATTACTTTGGAACTCATCAAAACGGATGGCGTATCCGAGGTTTTCTTGATGGTATTCTGCGTGATTGCAATCCTGAACTCGTTCTATGCGATGGATCTTCACGATAAATTCGAGGCAGGAATTACGTGTATTTATGTGGGAAGTAACATGGGCGTTGTATTAGCGGGCGACTTGATTTCCTTTATCATGTTCTGGGAAATATCGGCGTTTGCTTCCGCTTATATTATTTATGCGCGCCATACCCGTAAATCTTCAAGAG
>CAVFWT010000164.1:0-2835 GCA_963626305.1 bacterium
TAGAGGGGGCTTATAGCCCCGGTTCGAACCACCCGTTTTACGGGTGGCACCGATTCGTGAATTAATGTTATTCGGCGGATACATCTGACGGAGCCTCAGAACGAATCACCGAAAAGTTTCAGTGAACGTGTTCATTTCGCTCAATTTGAACTGTTACTAGAACGAAGTGTATCGGCTCAGCAGTTCTTGCTTAATGCTCCAGAGCTGCTTGGAGAGATCCACGTAGTACGTCTGTGGATTCTCGAAACGGAGCGTCTCTTCCCATAGGGTATCCACCTGTTCCTTGCAATTTTTGCGGAGCTCTTCGATAGATGGGGATTCATATACGCATTCGCCCTTGTCGAAAATCTTTACAAGCAATTCCTTTGCCGTGAAGTTCGTCAGCCATTTCTTCTTCCAGATTGCATCTGGATCGAAAATTTCGTAACCAGCCGAATTCGGTACTGTTTCGTCGTGCATTGTGATGACATCTGCAATCGCTTTGCCTGTTTCGTTGTCGTAGAGTCGGTATACCTTCTTGAATCCCGGATTTGTAATTTTACCCACGTTCTCGGAAATCTTCATCTTCGGGGTGAGTGTGCCATTCTGCTCTACCGCGGCGAGTTTATAGACACCGCCGAATACTGGTTCGGATTTCGAAGTGATGAGTCGTTCGCCGACACCGAAGGAATCAATCTTCGCTCCTTCTAGAATGATGTCTCGAATCAGGTATTCATCCAGCGAGTTCGATACGACGATGGCGCAATCCTGCAAGCCGTTCTCATCGAGAATCTGACGGCAACGCTTCGTCAGGTAAGCGATATCGCCACTGTCAATACGCACGCCCATCTTCTGAGGCTTGAGTTCCTTGAAGACTTTGATGGCGTTCGGAAGTCCGGATTTCAGCACATTATAAGTGTCAATCAGCAGCGTTGCGTTGTCTGGATAGATTTCGGTATATGCTTTAAAAGCATCGTATTCCGAATCAAACGTCTGGACCCAGCTGTGTGCCATTGTTCCGAGCGCTGGAACATTGTAATCGCGGTCCGCAATCGTGCAAGCACTTCCCACGCAACCTGCGAGGTAGGATGCGCGTGCACCAT
The DNA here is from genome assembly GCA_963626305.1 of bacterium. Classification (GTDB taxonomy): domain Bacteria; phylum Bacillota; class Clostridia; order Peptostreptococcales; family Anaerovoracaceae; genus Mogibacterium_A. Next base: position 1,083 of record CAVFWT010000164.1, read on the forward strand.
CAATGGCAGCAGCGGAACCTTGTGCTCTTCTCGTTCCGAATTCCATAACCGGACGACCTTGAGCGGCACGTACGATACGGTTTGCCTTGGTTGCAATCAGCGTTTGGTGGTTGATGGTGAGAAGAATGAACGTCTCGATGAACTGAGCCTGAATAATCGGACCTTTGACGGTAACAATCGGTTCCTGCGGAAAAATCGGGGTTCCCTCTGGAACCGCCCATACGTCGCAGGAGAACTTGAAGTTCGCCAGATATTCCAGGAATTCTTCCGAGAAAGAATTCTTGCTGCGGAGGTATTCGATATCTTCCTCCGTGAACTTGAGCGATTTCATGTATTCGATAAGCTGCTCTACACCTGCCATGATGGCAAAACCACCGTCATCCGGTACCTTACGGTAGAACATGTCGAATACCGCTTCGCAATCTTGCATTCCTGCTTGGAAGTAACCGTTCGCCATGGTGATTTCATAGAAATCGGTCAGCATGGTCATGTTGTAATAATCTATCATTTCTAAGCCTCCAACGTAAAGGATGAATGATTACTTTGAAGTTTTTGAGGAACTAGAGTCATCCGCCTGCTCCGTCTGATTACTCTGGGAAGAAGCTGCTTCCTTCGCAACCTGTGCCGGATACTGTAGTATAATCGCAAGCCGCCATGCGATGATGCCAGCAGCCAGTATGACGACGATGATTGCGAGAGCAATGTCATTTGTTGCGTGGAAAAAATCCTTTAAACCTTTCATTGCGAATCCTTTACCTTTCTATTACACTAAAACTCATTATACTCCCCGAATATATGGATTGCAACGAACTGTTAAGACATTTCTCTCGTCATAATTTGAACAGAGTAGAAAGGTATGGTATAATATCTCTCATGTCTAGAGAGGTTGGAAAGCGGTAAATTCATGCAGAAAATACAGATAACAGCAAATGATGCCGGTCGGCGTCTGGATCGCTTCCTGCGGAAGTATCTGGAGCGGGCGACACTCGGCTCCATCTATAAAATCATCCGTAAGGACGTCAAGGTGAACGGCAAGCACCAGGATAACAAGTACGTCTTGGAACCCGGTGATGAGGTAACACTCTATCTCAGCGATGAGCTGATTGCATCGCTGACGACACCGAAGAAAGTGACATCCCGCAAGAAGACCAAGAAGACGTTCACGGTAATATACGAAGATGAGAACATCCTGATTGCAGATAAACCATTCGGCTTATTGACACACGGCGACCAGAACGAGAAAAAGAATCACCTCGCGAACCAGGTGAAGGATTACTTGATTGCGAAAGGTGAATTCAATCCTAGGATGGAGCGGATTTTCTCTCCAGCGCCAGCTAATCGTCTGGATCGCAACACGACGGGACTCGTTCTCTTCGGTAAAAACAGCGAGTCGCTCCGCACGCTCAACCGATGGATTCGGGAGGATCGGATTTCCAAGTTCTATCGAACCATTGTTTTTGGTAAGCTGAATGAAACGCTCGAACTTCGGGGACGTCTGGAGAAAGACAGCACAAGCAATACCGCGAGAATCTACGACGAGAATGACAGCAGAGGCCGTGAGATTGAGACCATCGTGACACCACTGCAGTCGCTCGATTCATCGACGTTAGTCGAGGTCAATCTGGTGACGGGAAGAACGCATCAGATTCGTGCACATCTAGCGAGTATCGGTCATCCGGTTATCGGTGACAGCAAATATGCGACCGGCCGTGCGAAACAATTTAATCATCGAATCTATGAGAGCTGCGCACTC
>CAVFWT010000165.1:0-2820 GCA_963626305.1 bacterium
TAATTAGCATTGGTGTGATGACTGCGGCGGCACTCATACCGGCAAAACCAGTTCCAATCACTTCCGTATTTTATTTTAAAGATTGCGAATCCGATATGGTATAATCGTTTTATCTCGCATGTAATAATAAAAAATAATCCGGTAAATGGATACACATTTTGAATATAATGCAGTATGGATTCCCTTAGAATCCGTGCACGAAACTGGAGAACAGAACAAGAGGTAATTATGCAAATAAATCGATTTGAACCAATATCTGGAACAAGTGTTCAAGCCATCGCGGGGCAGTCCCGTTATGGCTATTCTCTTAGCGATACGACGGACTTCTACGATATGATTGAACTGCTTCCAAATGGCGGGCATGTCGGCACAACAATTTCTTTCTATGATTACGATACACGCAAAGTCTATGAACCATTTTCAAGACAGCGGAATGTGTTATATGGAAATCCCGCGTATTTGCAGAATTACTTCTGGTTCTTACAAGGAAATTACAACACGGGCAAGTTCACTTTATATAAGTATCTTCCAGGCAAAATGCCAGAGAAAATTACGCAGCTGAATATTTCGGATGTGAATCCATATAACCTGCGCGTCATCGGGGAAGATGTTCACATCGTAAGCGAAGATGAGGCGTTCGAGTGCTATTATCCCGAACCTTTCAAATTTCCAAAGGCACCGAATGAAACGGTAGAAACAATCGCCGAGGGAAAGGTCTATCTTAGTGCTTGGATGGAAGAAGGTTGGGATGAGCAACGCGATTGTGCGACTGAAGACTATCAGTATTATGAAAAATTAATTATAAGGGATTTTGAAGGAATCGTTTTGGCAGAAGAAGTAGGTTGTCTTGAGCAGCGACTAGACGGAACGTGGTGGCTGTCCTAGTGATGGTTGGCATAGAATAAAGTGTTTCGAGATTATGTGGGGATAAATCATTATGAATGAACATTTTATTGCGAGGGTACTCATTGACTGGAATCAAATCAGTTCAGACAGTTATTTGCGTTATATCGACGCATTGTACGGTGTAGAAGAACTTGTTTTTGACCATGCGGTGACATTCTTTGTTGGTGAGAATGGAACCGGAAAGTCGACATTAATGGAGGCAATTGCGGTAGCGCATGGTTTTAATGCAGAAGGTGGAACGAAGAATTACAGTTTCTCAACGTATGATAGCCATTCGGAACTTTGCGATGCTATCCGTGTTGGGAAAGGTCCTTGGAAAGAGAAGTGGGGTATTTCCTTCGCGCAGAGAGTTTCTATAATGTAGCGAGTTATGAAGAGGAAACGTCGAGGGAAGGCCGGCATCGTTCGGATATGTATCATTTCATGTCACATGGTGAGAGTTTTCTAAGCGTTACTCAGCAGAACCTTATGCCGCAGAGCCTATATCTCTTCGATGAGCCGGAGGCGGCACTGTCGCCACAGCGGCAACTCACTTTGCTGATTGAAATCTATCGATGCATGAAGCAAGGATCGCAATTTATCATTGCTACCCATTCTCCGATTCTGCTTGGATTGCCTGGCGCGGAAATTCTTTCTTTTGACGGTGGTAAAATACATCCGATTGAGTATGAGGAAACAAGCAGTTATCAAGTAACAGAAATGTTCATGAACAATCGAGAAGGAGTGCTCCACCAGCTGCTGGATGAGGCGTAAGGAGTCTTTGAGTATATACAAATTGCATGGAATTCGATTGACATTTGAAATTCGATACCGAAATTTAGCAATAAACAGTTAAAAATAATAACAAGGAGAAAAGTATGTGTACCGATGATGAGATAATCCGTGATATTCAGCGCGTTGCGGCACAGCTGAATGTAGGTCAATTAAGTTTTGCCGAATACATAGCACACGGTGGCCAATTTGAGGAAGAAATCAAGGAGGACGACTGTAATACATTCTCCAGTTTCTGCGAATTAGCTGGAATTAAAGAATGTGCTTTTGAGTAATTTTAGAAGCGAAGTAGGAAACTAGCAACGAAAAAACTTAAATAGGAAATACCGAAAATTTAAATTAGAAAACATGCGTCAGACTTTCATGCCGTTTGGGCACTTTGCCACGAAAGATATGAGTCTGGCGTTTTTTGTATGGGAAAATCGAATGCATATGAAGAGTGAAATTTAGTTTTACGAGAAAGTGCGATTGCAGAATCGAAGATGCTTGAAGCGTGGAATAATAGAATAAGACAATGGTAGGAGGACAGAATATGGAATACGGTTATGCAAGGGTATCAACGAAAAATCAGAATGAGCAGCGACAGATTGTTGCACTGACGGAATTTGGGATTTCTGAGAAAAGGATTTATGTGGATAAAGAATCGGGAAAGGATTTCAATCGGGCGCAATACAAACGGTTAATACAGAAGCTGAAACCTACAGATACGTTGGTAATCAAGAGTATTGATCGGCTTGGACGAAATTATGAAGAGATTTTGGAGCAGTGGAGTCTGATTACGAAAGAGAAGCGTGTTGCAATCGTTGTGCTCGATATGCCACTGCTTGATACAAGGAAAGAGCATGACTTGGCAGGACAATTGATTTCGGATATCGTGCTGCAATTACTCAGTTATGTGGCACAGACAGAACGGGAATTCATACGGCAACGCCAACGAGAAGGCATTGCAGCAGCGAAAGCTCGTGGTGTGAAGTTCGGTCGTCCGCCAAAGGAAAAACCACCGGAATTTCCGGTGGTTTTGAAATTGTGGCGAAATGGGGAATTGTCTGCTCGGGCAGCAGCAGAGCGTCTTGGCGTTACCCATCGAACTTTTCTTAAGTGGATAAATCAAGGGGAGAAATAAAGTACAGATTTGTAACCAAA
>CAVFWT010000166.1:0-2796 GCA_963626305.1 bacterium
ACCAAAATGCTATTGACAATGTAGTCAGACAAGTTTATTATGTTGTCATACAACATACAACTGTATGTACAACGTGTTAATAATTTAAATTACATATTACTTAGGAGGATTTTTACGATGAGTAGTTACGAAAACAACAAGATTTTTTACGAAGCAGATTGTGACATCAGCCTGTTGGATGGTCAGAAGATTGCCATCATCGGTTACGGAAGCCAGGGTCACGCTCACGCACTGAACCTGAAAGAGTCCGGCTGTGACGTAGTTGTTGGTCTGTATGAGGGTTCGAAGTCTAAGGCTAAGGCTGAAGCTCAGGGTCTGACTGTTATGACAACTGCAGAAGCTGCTAAGGCTGCTGACGTTATCATGATTCTGATCAACGATGAGAAGCAGGCTGACATGTATAAGAAGGACATCGAGCCAAACCTGGAAGCAGGCAATATGTTGATGTTCGCTCACGGATTCAACATCCACTATGGTCTGATCAACCCACCTGCAGACGTAGACGTTACCATGATTGCTCCAAAGGCTCCTGGTCACACTGTACGTTCTGAATTCCAGGCTGGCAAGGGTACTCCTGCCCTGGTTGCTGTATATCAGGATGCAACTGGTAAGGCTCAGGAAAGAGCTCTGGCATATGCTGCTGGACTGGGTGTTGCAAGAGCCGGCGTACTGGAGACTACATTCCGTACAGAGACAGAAACTGACCTCTTCGGTGAGCAGGCAGTTCTCTGCGGTGGTGTTTGCGCTCTGATGCAGGCTGGATTCGAAACCCTGACAGAAGCTGGTTATGACCCACGTAACGCTTACTTCGAATGCATCCACGAAATGAAGCTGATCGTTGACCTGATTTATCAGAGTGGTTTCGCTGGCATGCGTTACTCCATCTCCAACACTGCTGAATATGGTGACTATGTAACTGGTCCTAAGATCATCACTGAAGAGACCAAGAAGAGCATGAAGAAGATTCTGAAAGATATCCAGGATGGTTCTTTCGCAAGAAGATTCCTGGACGACATGAACGGCGGAATGGTTAACTTCAAGATGATGCGTCAGCTTGCTTCTGAGCATCCTTGTGAAACAGTTGGTACAGAAATCAGAAAGCTGTACAGCTGGAACAGCGAAGAAGAAAAGCTGATCAACAACTAATCATCGAAATAACTTCTACGATACCCGGTTCGATTGAACCGGGTATTTTGATTTTCTATAATTTTTCTGTACCAGGGTATAATTGCACACCTCCGCTTAATCTGTTTTCTTAAGAATTATCAACATTCGGTAAATCCTAATTTTACAAAGGTTCGAGAGTTTTCCACAGGTTTTCCGAAAATTGTATTCAATATTTCACACATTTTAATGTGGAAAACTAAAAACGCTGATACCGTTAGATATCAGCGTTTGAGAGTTTTTTTCATTTTTGTCAAGGAAAGTTTTCCACAGATTTCGGAATACTTATCCACTACTTTGACGTCTTGTTGTATTTTCCAATTTCAAGGTCAATTCTTTGTAAAAGCAGTTTTTTCGCACCCTTACTTTTCCGATTCCGCAGTGGGATCCTCATTCAGAATCTTCATGAATTCATCGCCCGTAATCGTCTCTTTCTGATAGAGGTATCTTGCAAGCTCATCCAGTTTCTCTCTGTTCTCAAGAAGGATTCCCGCTGCTTTCTCGTGCTGCTCCCGAACGAGTGCAACCACTTTGTCATCGATGGTCTTCTGCGTATCCGAAGAACAAGCTAACGAGGCATCACCACCGAGATACTGGTTGGATACTGTCTCAAGTGCGACCATGTCGAAATCGTTACTCATACCGTAACGAGTAATCATCGCACGCGCCAGTTTCGTCGCTTGTTCGATGTCGTTCGATGCACCGGTCGTGATATCGCCAAAGACGATTTCCTCTGCAGCGCGTCCACCAGTCAGCGTTGCAATACGGTTCTCCATCTCCTTCTTCGTCATCAAATAATGGTTTCCCTCTTCTACTTGCATCGTATAGCCAAGAGCTCCTGAAGTTCTCGGAATGATGGTAATCTTCTGCACCGGGGCAGAATGAGTCTGCTTTGCTGCTACGAGTGCGTGGCCAATTTCGTGATAGGATACGGTCCATTTCTCCTGATCGGTCAAGATTGCATTCTTCTTCTGATATCCGGCGATAACCACTTCGATACTCTCTTCGAGGTCCGCTTCCGTCGCGAATTTTCTCTTATCTCTTACTGCACGAAGCGCGGCTTCATTGATGATATTTGCAAGCTCTGCACCCGATGCACCGGACGCCATACGGGCGATTTTCTCGTAGTCCACATCAGGAGCAATGCGAATTTTCTTCGCATGCACCCTTAGAATTGCTTCTCTTCCTTTCAAATCCGGCAATTCAACTGGAACACGGCGGTCAAATCGGCCAGGTCTTGTCAGTGCTGGATCCAGCGAATCTGGGCGGTTTGTCGCCGCAAGAATGATAACGCCATTATTTCCTTCGAATCCGTCCATCTCAGTTAGAAGCTGGTTCAACGTCTGCTCACGCTCATCGTTGCCACCAATCTGACCGTCTCTCTTTTTACCGATTGTATCAATCTCATCGATAAATACGATACATGGCGCTTTCTCTTTCGCCTGTTTGAAAAGGTCGCGCACTTTCGAGGCGCCCATGCCGACAAACATCTCCACAAATTCCGAACCGGAAATCGAGAAGAACGGCACATTCGACTCGCCGGCAACCGCCTTTGCGAGCATCGTCTTACCTGTTCCCGGAGGGCCTACCAATAAGACGCCCTTCGGCATGGAAGCACCGATGGTCTTATAT
>CAVFWT010000167.1:0-2753 GCA_963626305.1 bacterium
GTTACGATGAGCCTCTTTCGAAACCGCTCGATTTCGTGATGGAGCGCAAGGAGAAAGTTCTCCTCACTGGTGCCAACGGTATCGGGAAGACCACCCTGCTCAAGAGCTTGCTCGGATTAATCCAGCCGCTCGAAGGCACAATTGAGAAGGATCATTATCTTCAGATTGGCTATTTCGAACAGGAACTCAGCAATGCACCGGAGACTACGTGTCTTGAGGAGATCTGGAATGAATTCCCGTCGTGGGATCAACGTGAAGTCCGCGCCGCACTGGCGAAATGCGGACTCACATCGAAGCATATTGAAAGCCGTGTAAAAGTATTATCCGGTGGTGAGCAAGCCAAAGTCCGACTATGCAAACTAATGAACCGCGAATCCAACATTCTGGTTCTCGACGAGCCGACCAACCACCTCGATGTGGATGCAAAGGATGAACTGAAACGTGCATTGATGGAATACAGTGGCAGCATTCTCATGGTATGCCACGAACCGGAATTCTACGAAGGATTGGCAACACGCGTAATTGACTGTTCCGAATGGACAACGAAATTAGTGTAAGGGATAATAAGAGATTATAGAGGTATGAGATGAAAAAACCATTTGTAACGTTAGATAAGGTAAAAGAAATTTCGAAAGATTACCCGACTCCGTTCCACCTGTACGATGAGAAAGGAATCCGCCAGAATGCGGAAGCGGTTCAGAAAGCTTTCTCATGGAACCCCGGATTCAAGGAATTTTTCGCCGTTAAAGCAAATCCGAATCCATTCTTGATTAAAATTCTTCAGGAATACGGATGCGGCTGCGACTGCTCTTCTATTACAGAATTAATGCTTGCCAAAGAGCTGGGTTTCGGCGAAGGCGAAATCATGTTCTCCGCGAATTGCACCCAAGAGGAAGAATACCAGTATGCAGAATCGGTGGATGGAATCATTAACCTAGATGATTTTACCGATGTGGAATTACTCGAACGAAGCCTCGGGCACATTCCAGAAACTGTATGTTGCCGATTCAATCCAGGCGGAATTTTCGAACTTAGCAATGGAATCATGGACAATCCGGGAGATTCCAAATTCGGAATGGACGAAGAACAGCTGACGGAAGCTTTTCGAATTCTTGCATTCAAGGGCGCGAAGAATTTCGGCATTCACTCCTTCCTCGCGAGCAACACGGTTACGAACGAGTACTATCCGAAACTCGCCGGAATTCTATTCCGCCTCGCGGTAAAACTCCATCAAGAGCTCGGCGTGCATATTGAATTTATTAATCTTTCGGGGGGGGTTGGAATTCCTTATTCGCCAGACCAGACACCAAATGACATCCACGCGATTGGCGAAGGCGTTCACCGTGAGTACGATGAAATTCTAAAACCTGCCGGAATGGATGATGTGAAAATCTACACTGAGATGGGACGTTTTATGATGGGTCCTTATGGTGCACTGGTTACCAAAGTTGTCCATGAGAAGAAGATTTATAAGGATTATATCGGTTGCGACGCGTGTGCATCCAACTTGATGCGTCCGATGATGTACGGTGCATATCACCACATCTCCGTGCTGGGCAAAGAGAATGCACCAATGGATCACATCTACGATGTGACTGGATCGCTCTGCGAGAACAGCGATAAATTCGCCATTGACCGCAAGCTTCCGGAGATTGAAATTGGCGATTACCTCTTCATTCATGATACCGGTGCACACGGTTTCTCTATGGGATATCAGTACAACGGAAAGCTGCGTTCTGCAGAAATTCTGCTTCATGAAGACGGATCCTATCAACTGATTCGCCGAGCGGAAACTCCAAAAGACTATTTCGCAACCTTGGATTTCTGTGACTTGGTACCGAATTTGGTGAAATAATATAGAGATAGCTTCAAGGCTACCTCTTGCAAATTATGAATCCATAGGATTTCTGTGAATACGAATATCCTGTATGATTTTTACCATAGAAAAAAAGGTTCTATGGTAGAACGTAGAACCTTTTCCGTCATAATTGTTTTTTATTGTATCATTTTCATCAAAATGAATTACTTTCTTTCCATCCACGCTTCAGCTACCGCTGCATGCACAGCTGCCGCAACAGCAATTGCGTCCGTGTTCGGGCACATCTTGCCATTATGAAGCGGATACTTGGAATCCACGCCGATATGATAATAGCTACCTGGATATTTCAGGAGAAAGAAACCGAAATCCTCTGTCGTCATCGTCGTTTCACTTTCAATCACGAGATGTTCTTCACCTAAGAGCGAACGAACTTCTCTTTCCACTAGCTCTGTTTCTGCAAGATGATTGGTAACGCCGACATAACCGTCTCTCATGTTCAGCTTAGTTGTTGTTGTGCAGGACTGATCCGCCTCTTCTACGATTCGCCGAATCTCTGCTTTCATCACATCGCGCAGTTCAACTCCGGCGGTTCGAAGAATTCCATTCAGTTCGACTTGATCAGGGATGATATTTCTCGCACTACCACCGTGGAATGCGCCAACTGTCACAACAGCACGCTCACCATCGTGGTACCCCGTCAATTCTTTAAGACTTATGCACATCTTCGATGCCGCATATATCGGGTCAATACCCTTCTCTGGTTCTGCACCGTGTGAACCTTTTCCCTGTACTGTAATGTCGAAAACACAAGCGGAGGCATAGAATCGACCATACTTCACGCCAACCGTTCCAGCTGGAAGCTCGGGATTGATATGCGCACCGAAAACTGCTTTTACATGAAGTTGATCCAAGATACCAGTATCCAGAATTCGCT
>CAVFWT010000168.1:0-2731 GCA_963626305.1 bacterium
CTTGAAGGAACTAACGGCAGGTGACTTTACCGTGAGCGTGGATGCGAAGGACCTTACTTCCGGATCCCACGAACTTAAGGCAACGGTAAAGTGCTCGGAGAAATTGTATAAAGCAGTTATCTCGGACGGAAAAATCAATGTTACTATTAGCAAGAAGGATTAGGTAAATGGGAAGATTATTTGGAACTGATGGAATTCGAGGCGTTGCCAACAAAGGGTTGACCGCTTCGCTCGCTTATGAAATCGGAAGAGCTGCATCCTATGTGCTCGGTGGGGATAGCCACCGCCCCGTATTCATCATTGGCAGAGATACGAGAATCTCTGGTGAAATGCTCGAAAACGCATTAGCAGCAGGGATTATGTCGGTAGGTGGCGATGTCATCAAGCTCGGTGTAATGCCGACTCCGGCAATTGCACGTCTGGTTCGCCATTACGAAGCAGATGCCGGCGTTGTCATCTCGGCCTCGCATAACTCTTTTGAATATAACGGCATCAAAATTTTCAATGACAAGGGATTCAAATTAGATGATCGAATTGAAGAGGAAATCGAGGATATTATTTTAGCTCAGGAGTTCCAGCATCCAGAATACGTCGGAGAACGTGTTGGCCGTTGCCACCAGGTGGACGATGCATTTGATGTATATGTGAAGTCCTTGCTAGATACAATTGATATTCGCCTTGACGGCATGAAAATTGTTCTGGATACCGCGAATGGCGCATCCTATCAAGTCGCTCCAACCGTGTACAAAGCACTTGGTGCGGATGTGACGGTGCTGTCCAACACACCGGACGGAGTCAACATCAACGAACGTTGTGGTTCTACACATCCGGAGGAACTCCAGAAGAAAGTCGTGGAAGTGGGCGCAGATGTCGGCTTTGCTTACGATGGCGATGCAGATCGACTGATTGTTGTAGATGATAAAGGGAAGGTGCTCGATGGCGACTATGTCCTTTGCATTTGTGGAAAGATGCTCAAATCGCAAGGGAAACTCCCGGACAACAAGATTACTGCAACCGTGATGAGCAACCTAGGTGTTCACAAATTCGCCGAGAAAGAGGGAATGTCCGTTGATGTCACTGGTGTTGGTGATCGTTATGTTCTGGAATCCATGCTTAAGACGGGATCGGTTCTGGGCGGCGAACAATCCGGCCATATGATCTTCATGGAATATACGACCACCGGTGACGGCGTTTTGTCATCATTGCAGTTTATCAAGGCTGTAAAAGAATCTGGCAAGACGGTGAGTCAGCTGGGTGAAGAAGTGGTAATCTATCCGCAGGCTTTGGTCAATGCAAAAGTAAATCCGGAATTCAAGAAGGAAGCGATGAATGATTCCGATGTACAGAAGCGGATTGAAGAAGTAGAGAAGAAGCTGGAAGGCGTCGGTCGTGTGTTGATTCGCCCATCTGGCACAGAACCGCTGATTCGCGTGATGCTCGAAGGCGAGAATACGGAAGAACTGAAGGCGGATGCGGAATATATTGCAGCACTGATTATGGAGAAGTTTGGAGAGAAGTAATTGATGAATACATTAGAACTGAGCAATAAGATTTATCCGGATATTACAAAGATACCGGAAGACTATGAAGCACTATATCCAGAGAGAAATCTTCCAGAAGGCGCGAAGGTAACCCGTTTGGGACCAAGCCCAACGGGATTTATTCATCTGGGCAACCTCTACGGGGCCTTTGTTGATGAGCGATTGGCTCATCAGAGCAATGGTGTGTTCTTCTTGAGAATTGAAGACACCGATGACAAACGCTACGTAGAGAACGCGGTAGAGACCGTAATTTCCTCACTGGCATTCTTCGGAATTCAATTTGATGAGGGCGTTACCGAACACGGTGATGTCGGTGCGTATGGCGATTATACTCAGAGCCATCGTGGAGAAATTTATCGCGCCTATGCAAAGAAGCTGATTGCAGAGGGCAAGGCATATCCGTGCTTCCTTTCTGAAGAAGAGATTTCGGAAATCCGTGAGAAACAGGAAGAACTTAAAATCGCTCCAGGAATATACGGCGAGTGGTCTCGCTATAGAGAGTGGGAAACCGATGAAGTCCTGCAGAAGGAAGTTGCAGAACGCTTGGAGCGTGGCGATGATTTCGTCATCCGACTCAAATCTTCTGGAACGGCAAACCTCGCAGGTGACCAGATTCCAAGACATAAGGTAGTCGATGCCATTCGTGGGGAGTTGGAAGTTCCAGAGAATTTCCAGGATATCGTCATCATCAAGACGACGGGAATTCCAACTTATCACTTCGCACATGCAGTCGATGATCATCTCATGAGAACGACGCATGTTGTTCGCGGCGAAGAGTGGCTCCCGAGTCTGCCAATCCATGTTGAGTTGTTTGACAAACTGGGATTTGAACTTCCGGTTTATTGTCACACCGCGCAGTTGATGAAAGTCGGAGAAGATGGCAACAAGAGAAAACTGTCGAAGAGAAAAGATCCAGAACTCTCCCTTGATTACTATAGAAGTCAGGGTTATCATCCTGCTGCAGTGAGAGAGTATCTTCTCACCATTCTGAATTCCAACTATGAGGAATGGAGAATGGCAAATCCAGATGCAGATATCGATGAGTTTGAGTTTACTACGGAGAAAATGAGTAACTCCGGAGCCCTGTTCGATTTGAACAAGCTGAACGATGTGAGCAAGGATACGCTTCTGCGCATTCCGGCAGCAGAACTCGCTGCTTGGCTCAAGTCTTGGTCGGATGAATTCGCACC
>CAVFWT010000169.1:0-2711 GCA_963626305.1 bacterium
ATCTGCCTTGACGACTCTCTTGAAGGCATTGGTATCGAACCGGGTATTGTTACCTTTAATATATACTTTGCTTAAATTCGTCGCGTAAGCGAATGCACTTGCACCAATATTAGTTACACTTTCTGGAATTGTGATCTCTTTGAGTGCATAATTCCCAGAGAATGCCAGACTTCCAATTGAGGTGAGCGTGTTTGGCAGCGAAATGCTTTCTGTGTTCTCGCAATATGCGAATGCGTATTCGCCAATCGATGTAATTCCTTCACCGATGACGATATTCTTGATGAATTTAGTGCGACTGTCATTATTGGTCCACGGCGGAACATTATCTCCCGATCTGGAGAAGTTCGGAATCGCGCCCTCTCCGGTGAGTTTAATTGTGCCATCTTTATCCAGGGACCATACGATGTTACCGTTCGCAATGGTTCCACCGTATACCCCATCGATTCTGGCGATTGTCTCGATGCTACTTTTGTCAATGGAATCGCAGATGGTGCAGTGCTTGGATCTCTGGCCGTCTTTCGTTGTCGTCGGCTCTGTATCGACGGTATACTCTGTCGCCCAAGTGTGTCCATTCGCCGGAATCGATATTACAGATTCCTCGTTGATTGCACCACACACGGTGCAATGCTGAGACTTACTTCCCGTTTCCGTGCAAGTCGGCTCTTTGTCAGTCGTATATTCTGTCGACCAAGTGTGTCCTTTTGCCGGAATAACGACATCGCCCTCAAAACTGCAATTCTTGCATTTGCCATATTCGAGTCCGGTCTCTGTACACGTTGGCTCTTCTTCTACTTCCGAACTCTCCAGAACATGGTCGATGCACTTCCAGCTAATGCTATTTTCCTGAGCGTACGTCCAAGCAGTGGAATTCGGATTGCAATATATAACGCTCAAGCTGGTGGCGTCTTCGAACAAGTCGCTTCCTAGGCTCGTTACCGACTCCGGAATCGTGATTTCTTCTAATGAACTGCAGAATTTAAATGCTTCATCTCCCAGTGTGGTTACGGAATTCGGGATTGTAATCTTTCTCAAGCCAGAAGTCGTAAACGCATTTTTCCCAATAGATGTTACCGACTCCGGAATCGTGATTTCTCTGAGTGCTAGGCAGCTTACAAATGCACCTTCCGGGATTGCTTCCAGGGAATTTGAGAGCTTAACCGAGCGAAGCGAATTACAGACAGAGAAAGCACGCTCTCCCATCGATGTTACAGAATCTGCCATAGTCACCTTTGTAAGACTTTGGCAGGTTAGGAAAGCACCGGAACCGATGCTGGTGACTCCGTCCTCAATTACAACAGATTTAACTTTGGCCCCAAGGAATCCTGTGGACTCTATCGGTGCCCAAGGTGGCATATATCCGATCAGGGCGGTGCTAAAATTCGGCATTTCTCCCTTGCCCGAAATCGTCAGGCGTCCTTGTGCACTCAGATGCCATTTTAATCCGGATTCCGTACCATCGCGATAGCAAATAGTACCACCATATTCCTCCGAGGATTCACTATCCGAATCTTCTTCTGAAGCAGCAGCACTATCGTCCTCACTTGCTGCGGAATCCTCACTCGAAACATTATCGGACGAGGAGACCGCCTCCGATGCTTTCGAATCCTTGTTCTCGGAGGTGTCGCTTTTGCCGCTCGACTTGTCTTCTTGACTTGTCGTTGCGTCCGAATTCTCGCTTGCTGAACTGCTATCGCTCTGCTCATTGGCTGCAGATGATGCACTTTCCGCAGCCGTGCTATCCGAAGCTAGACTTTCGGCTGCAAACACCGGCGTTGAATACACTGCGCAAACCATCACGCACAGGCAAAGAGACAGGAGTTTCTTTATTTTCTTTTCCATGAATGACTCCTTTCTTCATGTTTTCGTTTCGTAGTTCGAATGGCTAGAAGGACCTACTTCTAACCACTCTAATTATACACGCAAATGGGTAATTTTGAATTGTAATTTGCCATAATCTTATACTGGAGTCTTGATTTTGGAAATGAGCTTTGCGTTGTTTTCAAGGGCGGAGGAAATTGCTGCGATAATTCTGCGTATAATTCTACCCATAAGAAAAGAGCATGACTGGAATCCAGTCACGCCCGTTATTCTCCTGAAAATATCTCTTCTCGACTAGTGGCTCACGCGCTTTGCGCTAACGCGATAGAAGTGATACAGAACTACATTGATTACTTCGTAGAGTACTGTTGCCACATCGCCGCCTTTGAACAGACCGAAGATGGCAGCAAGGAGTCCAATTACACTCAATACGAAGAAAATCGTTGCCAGTGTGATGTGCGCAGTTCCCACTGCCTCGCCCTTTGCCTGCTTGAGGCCCTTGAGAGCCAGGAACAGGTCAATTACGAAGCTGAGCACGACTGTAATAAGCGAAGCGATCAACGCGCTATTCGCATCCAGAGATCCCGTGGCATTTGTCATTCCATTCATAAGAGTTGCATCGTTCTTCACATACAGAAGCAGAAGTACAATCAGTGCATCGATAACTGCCATTACAGCGAACAGCTTGCTCAGAAGCTTTAATGTTTTTACATTCTTATCCATATTCTTACCCTTTCTTAATTCAATAAGCTTACCGAAAGATGTTATCACCCTTAATAGCTCAAGTCAAATATTCACGCTACAGCAGCGAATGCAGCGAGCCGTCTCTGCCTTGATTCGGCGTGATAACATACGGAATATTTTTCGAGTCCATCATGTTATGACTACCAAGA
>CAVFWT010000170.1:0-2707 GCA_963626305.1 bacterium
CAGTATCGGACCCGGTGCAGAGCAGCTCTTCGAACACGGCATCACGAGCATTCTCCCGACGGTGGATCATATCATGCCTCTTTCGGAGGCAATGGCAAATGCGGATGAACTATGCTACAGCGCAGCGGTGCGCATGCTTCGGTTTGTCCACCATCCGTATTAGCAAGATGGAAATATGGTAAAAAAACAAGGCGCTGGCTTAAGCCAGCGCCTTGTCCGTTATTCTAATAATTCCCGGATTGTCTCGAATTGTGATTCGGCTTGCGTTTCGTGCCGCAGATAGCGTGATAAATCACCAGGATAATCGCACGTACCAAGGCGAAGATGACGAAGCAGAACAGAAATCCAGCCATGCCGGCAACCACATCTTCCATCTCCATGTTTCCGGTACCGTAGAAGCCTTGTCCGATTTCAATGGAAAATGTCAGCACTAACATCACCGTAAATGCATAGATAAATGCGATGACAAGAACGTGATTCTGTAGCAATTTAAACAGCGCATACGCAGCCAGCACAACCACCATTCCGATGATTCCCATGACAATGAAGTGCAGCTTCTTATCGTTGTTGTAATATCCCCATCCGTTATTCATTGCCATGATTCGATCGTGAATCTGTGCCGTCCAGATGACAATATTATATAGCAGTTCAGACATTTATATTCTCCTTTATTCGTTGATTTCTGTTCGTTATTTGCAGGACTTGCAGACCACTATGTTGTCCTCGATGCCTATTCGGTGCTCAGTCGGAATTTTATTCGCTACATTATCGACCGAAAACGTATCCCTTCTCGGTCACGACAGCGTCCATTGTGACATCAAAATGATCAACGGGCGTGTTAATCAGCAACAATTTTTCGGGACAAAGTGCCACCTTCTGGAACTTCTGATTTTCCAGATAGCGGTCATAGTATCCAGCTCCGTGTCCCAATCGATTTCCTCTTGGATCACACGCAAGGCAAGGAATGATCGCTAAATCAATTTCCTCCGGTGCAATGGTTTCTGCATCTTCTCTCGGCTCACGAATTCCGTATTTACCAGAATGAAGGTCCGCGGAGTCTCTGTATAGCTTCGCTTCCATCCGGTTGTCGGAAAGGCACAGCGGAATACAAATTCTTTTACCATCTTCAAGTGCTTGAGCGATGAATTCGTCTGTGATGACCTCTTTGCCGTAGTTCATGTAGGCAAAAATAGTTTGGGCTTCGCGGTACGCATCCGACTCAAGCAGATGCTTCGTGATGTCCCGGCTCGCGGTCTCTAGATATTCCTGCGTCAGCGCGTTGCGGGTCTCCTTGCACTGTTTCCGAATCATATCTTTGCGAGCTCGAATACTGTTCGCCATCATCATGTCGCCCTTCTTACTCAATTGATCAATCATTCTCATTCGTGTACCTCTTTCTCACAAGGTTGCATGTTTGCTGTTTGCCTATGGTATCCGAAAAATGCAATCGTTGTGGGTGTGATTCGTGATATATTATAGAATATTTATCCGAGCAGTGCTACCACCGGTTTTCTCTTTGGTCACCAGAATCTGACGGTCAATTCGGTTCTGAAGTTCCGCAACGTGCGAAATAATTCCCACGATGCGTCCGCCATCCTCTGCCAAGCTCTGCATTGCTTGCATCGCTTGTTCCAAGGTCTCTTCGTCCAACGATCCAAAACCTTCATCGACGAACATCGCGTCAATCTGAACACCCCCGGCGTTCGCCTGAATCTCGTCCGAAAGTCCTAGTGCCAGCGAAAGTGACGCCATGAAGGATTCGCCGCCAGACAAAGTCGATGCACTTCTCGAAGTGCCGTTATAGTGGTCGATGACATCGAGATCCAGTCCGCTTTGTTGATTCTTCTGGTAATCTTCTCGACGCACAAGGTCATACTGTCCACCAGACATTACGCGAAAACGCTGATTTGCCCGGTACAGAATTCGGTCGAAAATCTGTTGTTGCACAAATGTCTCCAGGCGAATTTTCTGCTTATCGTTCAGGTTGCCGCTTGCAGTATTCGCCAGCGTTTGCCGCAAATTCAGCTGTACCTCTGCAGATTCCAGTTCTTCCCGATATTTTTCAATCTTGCGAAGCACTTCAGTGTTCGTCTCGTAGTCGACGGTTTCCTTCCGGATTGTCTCGCGAATCTGCGTTCGTGCCGTTTCCATATCGCCCGCTTGAATCCGAAGTTCCTCTAAGTCTAAGGAAAATGTTTCTTCATTTTCCGAATCTTGCTTCAGCTGTGCTTCCTGCATCTCGATTTGCTGCTGTTTCTCCTTGATTACCGCTTCTTGCTGCGCTTCTTTCTTCTCGAGTCCATCCGCGCGATTCTTCGCGGATTCGATTCCATCGCGAATTGCTTTCGCTTCACGAGTAAGCGCCTCAATGGCATTTTCCGCGCTCAATCGGTCTGGATAACTTAAATTCTTCTGCACTGCCTCAATCTGCGCTTGCAAATTTTCAATACTTTCCTTCAGACGAACAGTCTCCACGGTGAGAGCAGTAATACGTACCTCGCGTTCTTTGATTCGAGCTTCCGTCTCCTCGATGCGTTTCTGTGCTTCTTCTTTTTTCGTTTTTGCTCGTTTTACAAGGATCAGTTCAGTCTGAACACGCTGGAGTTTCTCCTTGGTTTCACCGAGCGACGTTACTACCGCATCATGTAATTCTTCCGGTTCTTCGGGCAATTCCAAATCAGTTGCCAGTTCCTCCACATGTTTCCAA
>CAVFWT010000171.1:0-2687 GCA_963626305.1 bacterium
CTTCGAGATGCTTCCGGAAGCCGGCGATGCTGACAAGCCGAAGATGGTATTCTTCTTCGATGAAGCGCACATGCTCTTCGACGGTGCTTCCCCAGAGCTGCTTCAGAAGATTGAGCAGGTTGTCAAGCTGATTCGTTCCAAGGGCGTTGGCATCTACTTCATCACCCAGTCCCCTTCCGACGTACCGGATGGCGTCCTCGGACAGCTGGGTAACCGAATTCAGCATGCACTCCGCGCATATACGCCAGCAGAGCAGAAGTCGTTAAAAGCAGCTGCCGATTCATTCCGTGAGAATCCGGACATCAAGACGATTGACGTCCTGCAGGAACTCGGAATCGGTGAAGCACTCGTATCCGTTCTGGACGAAGAAGGTCGCCCAACGATTGTCAAGAGAACGAGCATTCTCTGCCCACAAAGTCGCATGAGTGCCATCACAGAAGATGAGCGTAAAGCAGCCATCTCCGGAGATTCCATCGGCTCGAAATATGACGAAACTGTTGACCGCGATTCCGCTTATGAATTCCTGAACCGCAAGGCTGCGGACGATCAGAAAGCTGCTGATGAGAAATCTGCAAAGGCGGAGGAAGACAAGAAAGCTGCTGAGCAGGAGAAAATTCAGGCAAAACTGGATGCGGCAGAAGAGAAGAAGAAAGAAAAGGAAGAAGCTGCTCGCAAGAAAGAGGAAGAGAAAGAAGCGAAGAAGAAAGAGAAAGAACGTGAACAGATGATGCGCAGCGTGAACAAGGTTGCAACACAGGTTGCAACGAGCGTGGGCAAACAGCTCGTACGCGGATTACTCAAGAACCTCTCGAAATAGCCTCATGAATAATCTTGTGAATAGTCTCAAGAATTGATTCATGGAGAACTTCCGCAAATAACAGAAATAATGAAAAAATCGCCGAGTCGGATAACTGCGACTCAGCGATTTTTGTTTTTGGCATATGTTAGGCATGGGGCTCCACGAAGCCCTCCACCAGTGCAGAATATTGGGCAATCAGCTCTTCCTCCGAGAAATCCTGGCGGTACGCAATCCAGTAACGAATGAGCTGGATGATTCCGCCTGCATAGTACGCCGCCGCGAGTTCAGGCTGAACGCCATCCGGAAGTGGACATGGATTCGCTTTGGATAATACGCTGAGGAAGGAGGTCCGAATTTCTTCCGACAGCGTGTCGATTAGAATCGGAAATGCACTGCTGTTCATGATATTTTGCACGAGGTTCATGTGGTCAGACAGATAATGAATGAGTTCACGGAACATATGTCGCATAAATTCATTTAGTTCTTTCGTTGCCCGTTCCTCCCCATACTTCTTAGAATTTCCGTCTGCGGTTTCCCGGCTCCAACGCCGGACGAAATCCTGGCGAATCTGCTTGAGAAAATACGCAAAGAAATCATACTTATCCAGGAAATGGGTGTAGAAAGTTGCACGGCGAATGTACGCCTTATCACACAGTTCGTTGACCGTAATCGACTCGAATTTCTTCTTACTCAGCAGTTCCGTGAACGCATCGCACAGCATGCGGTTCGTCCTGATGTATCTCAAATCTTTCTTCTCTTTCATCGTGTCGTATCTCCTATTCCCTTCTTTCCTTCTATTCCGTTTCTCGCTTCCAATGCGTTGAAAGGTGCTTCCTGAACGCAAGTCACAAGTTATTCCTTGCTGCATTGCGTCATGAACTCACCCTGCAGAATCGGACAATTTCGGCGTGATGTCAATTATTTTGCTTGTATCCAGAATCGTACGTTGTAATTCTACTCGTTGACGTTATCATAATAGATTGTAAGACAGATGTCAATTAACTGAGTTTTGATTGCTAAGAAGAATGTAGCGACAAAGCTCAGCGGAATACATTCGAAGGAGATCGCATGAGAAAATTCTACGGAAGAGTGATTAAACATCGTTACATCATTATGATTCTATTCTTGGTGGCGGCTGCTATCGGCGCCATTTGCCGCCCGTTGGTAAAAGTAAATTACGATATGAATGACTATTTGCCGGCGACCTCGAAGTCCACGGTCTCACTTGGCGTGATGAATTCTGAATTTGACACGGCGATTCCGAATGCGCGCGTGATGGTCAAAGCATCTGACCGCCAAGAAGCCATCGATATCAAAGAGAAACTGGAGAAAGTGGATGGTGTCAGTGCCGTTACATGGCTCGACGACCTAATATCGGTAGATATGCCGTTCGATATATATCCAAAAGCAACGCTAGAGAAATATTACAAGAACGGATACGCGCTTTTCACCATCACGATTGAGGAAGACAAGCGGCAGTCAGCGGTGAACGAGATGTACAAGATGGTCGGAGACGATGGGGCTCTAACCGGAAGTGCGGTCAGTACAGCAGTCGCAACTACCAGCACATTGAAAGAAGTGAAGAAGATTTCCGTCATTGCGGTTCTCTTCGTACTTCTCATATTGATGCTAACGACGACATCTTGGATTGAACCATTCGTAGTGCTGATTGGAATCGGAATCTCAGTCATTATTAATGCCGGCTCGAACTTAATATTCGGCGAAATCTCATTCGTTACCAATGCCGCAGGAAATGTATTGCAGCTTGCGGTGTCACTTGATTACTCCGTATTCCTGATTCATCGATTCTCAGAATGCCGAGAGAAATTCGAAGACCCGAAGGAGGCGATGGTTGAAGCGTTAACACGCTCCACCAGCTCCATCCTAT
>CAVFWT010000172.1:0-2646 GCA_963626305.1 bacterium
AATCCACATCGAGGTGACTGTCTGTACAGAATCTGACCGTGCTACGGTGACCATCTGGGATGCGCACACCAACATCACGTCTATCGAGGTGAACGGTGAAATCATTTTTACTGCGAATGCTTCCAGTACAACGGAATGTGATGCTTCGGAATGTATCGAAACTCCACTAATTCACCGGTACCGTGTAAAAGAAATGCTCGAATATGTCCAAACGGTTCCGGCTGAAGAACTGGAATTTATTGCATCGGCATTCGACACGAATTACAGGCTCTTCGAAGCAGGCTTGAATAGTGAACGAACAACCTATCTTCATTATTTGCTTGGGAAGAATGGAAACAAAATATTCTCCAAGGATGAACTCGCCACAGCAAGTCTCCTGTGCAATGGTGCAATCGAAGCCCGTGTACTTGGACTTAATCAGCCAGCAATGAGTATTACCGGCTCAGGTGCCCACGGTATCATCGCCACGATGCCACTGTATGCTGTAGCGTGTATCCGCGGTTGCACGAAAGAAATGCTCTACCGTGCGACAGCACTCAGCTACCTGATTTGCATGTATATCAAAGAATATTCCGGAAAACTTTCCGCATTCTGTGGCTGTGCTATTGCTGCGGGCAGTGGTATGGCGTGCGGCCTTGTCTATCTGAATGGCGGTGGAGAATCCGAATTGGATTACTGTCTCCGAAATATGGCATCCGGTATTACTGGGATGGTTTGTGATGGCGGAAACCATGGCTGCACGATGAAGGGAATCGCTGCGTGCGACTACGCATTCCGATGTGCGGATCTGGCGATGAATGGAATCGTTATCGAAGGGATTCACGGTATCAACGGTCTGACACCAGAAGAGACGATGCACAATATGGGCCGCATTGCTTCGCCAGGCATGGTCGAGACCGAGAAGACGATTGTCGACATTATGAGCGAGAAGACACTCTAGTTTTAATCTACTCGAATAATTACCATTTAAACAGAAATTACCACCGTTCGTGCTGAATCCATTGAATCAGACGTGAAGGGTGACTACGTCCAGGAAATATTTACCTGGAGTAAGAACAGCGTTGCCGTACGTATGGAATATTACCCCCGACGAAGTGCTTCCGGTTTCTCGGGAGATGGTAAAAGTATTGCGGACAAGATTAGAAGGATAACGTGCCGACAGTGCGAGACACGAAAACAGCAATATTATCAATAAATTATATAAAAATAAAGAACCGAGGTGTACTGGCACCTCGGTTCTTTACTTGTTAAAAGAAAGGTTGCTTTCGCATGGTTAAAGGTAGGAGCCACTCTTACTGGGGAGTGGTCCCGTTACAATTAGTATGAAAGGAGAAGTTTCTAACTAATCTACTAATATAATAGCACTGACTAAAAATAAGTCAACCAATTTTTTATAAATAATATTTTAAGTTCGATTAATGTAATTTATGGGATAAACCATTGAAATTAAAAGCTCTGTAGAATTTTAAAATTGGTTAACCTTTGCGCCGCGCTGTGTTATAATGTGCCTATAATAGAATCGCAACTTTGTAGAATCATATAAGGAGGCATAGTATGAAAATTGTTCTTATGGAGCCACTTGGAATTTCGGAAGAAACGCTAGCCCAGCTTTCCTCGGAGCTGACGGCAAATGGCCATACTTTTACCGCATATGACACTGTGACAACCGATACTCAGGAATTGATTGAGCGCGCAGGCGATGCGGAAGTTCTGATTATTGCAAATCATCCGCTGCCAGGCGATGTAATTCGCGCAGACGAGAACCTCAAATTAGTATCCGTTGCGTTTGTTGGAATTGATCACGTCGATGTGGAAGCTTGCAAAGAGAAGGGGGTTCTGATTTCCAACACCGGTGGTTACTGCGATGATGCAGTTGCAGAGCTGGCAATTGGACTAACACTGGATTGCTTGAGAAACATTACTGCTTGCGACGCGTCGGTACAGGCTGGTGGTGGCAAGGCTGGACTACAGGGTCACGAACTGGCTGGAAAGACCGTCGGCATCGTTGGAACAGGCGCAATTGGTTGCCGTACCGCAGAGATTTTCAAGGTGTTCGGTTGCAAGCTGATTGGTTATAGCCGCAGCGAAAGACCAGCTGCAAAGGCGCTGGGACTGGAATACATGCCGCTCAAGGCTGTAATGAGTCAGGCTGATATCGTATCGGTTCATACACCGCTCACACCAGAGACCAAAGGTCTGGTTGGCGCAGAAGAAATCGGTGCGATGAAGCAGGGCGCAATCCTCGTTAATACATCCAGAGGTCCGGTTGTCGATACCGATGCACTGGCAACCGCCCTCAAAGAGAATCGCATCAAGGCAGGCATCGATGTATTCGAGAAGGATCCACCACTGCCAGAAGATCATCCACTACTGGGTGCACCAAATCTGGTGTGCACGCCACACGTTGGATTTGATACCAGAGAATCCATTGACCGCCGTGCGGTAATGGCATTTGAGAATGTCACTTCGTGGATGAATGGCGAGCAGATTCGTAAGATGCTGTAATTCCTCTCAGTGGATTATTCATGAGTGCATCTTATGACAGTGAATGGTAATCAATGTCTGTTACCATATTGCTATAAGACTTGCTGCTGGAATTATTATAAGAGAAAAAGCGTCAGTTCGTACGAACTGACGCTTTTGTTA
>CAVFWT010000173.1:0-2595 GCA_963626305.1 bacterium
GGTATCTTATGGCTTGATGAACTTGACACATCTGGAAGGCCACGAGAAAGTAACTTATCTGGAACCGGGAAAGAAGTATAAGGCAACGGTGACGCTAGACGTCTGCGGACATAACTTCCCGGCTGGACACAGACTTCGCCTGGCAGTAGCGAACTCCTTCTGGCCGATGATTTGGCCGTCGCCGGAGAAAGTAACCCTGAAGCTGAATCTGTCCACAGCAAAGTTCACGCTTCCGGTATTCACTGGAAAGGATGCGAAGGGACCGAACATGGAAGCAAAGTGTGCGCCTTTGACTCCGATGACGACTTTGAAAGAAGGCAGAGTGGATCGTCAGATTACATACGATCTTCTTACAGATTCTTGGACATCGATTACGGATGGGGTTGGCGGTGTGTTTGGCGAAGGTATCTATCGCTTCGATGATATCGGCACAGTCGTTGAACATAATCTGAAGAGAATTTTGACGGTGAGCAATTCCGACCCATCGAATGCGAGATACGAAATTATTCAGAAGATGAAGAACGGCAGAGAGGGATGGCTCATCGATTGCGATATCGATGTCGTGCAGACCGCAGACAAAGAAAACTTCTACATGACTGGATTTATGGATGCCAAAATCAACGGCGAACATGTATTCCACAGAGATTATGATGAGACGATTCCTCGTAATGGACTGTAGAAACAACTTGGACAACTTGGGTAGTGTGGGTGCGTGCCAGAGGTGGTGCGCACCGCCTCCCGAACTTAAGTTATCGCACAATAACGGACTTAAGGGAGGACGTAATATGAATAAATATAAGAAAATAGGATTTTTCGAGCTGATATTACTGAATGTATCCGCTCTCTATGGAATTCGGTGGATTGCAAAATCTGTATCCGATAGCTTCGGATTAGGACTGGGTGCAATTCCGATGTGGGTTGCTTTCATGTTCCTATTCTTCCTGCCACAGGCACTAATGTGCGCGGAACTCGCTTCAGAGTATCCCACCGATGGCGGATTAAGAGAATGGGTCAAAATCGCTTATGGTACCAAGTATGGATTCATGGTATCTTGGCTCAACTGGACGGCGAAAGTCTTCTGGTACGCATCGTTCCTGACATTCTTCTCCATCAATTTCACGTACATGATTGGCAAGCCGGAACTGGCAGATAACAAAATCCTCGTGCTAGTAATGTCTTTGGCAGTATTCTGGGTTCTCTCTCTGGCAAGTATGAGAGGAATGAGATTTGGTAAAATCTTTACCAGTGTTGGATCTCTTGGTTCGACAATACCAACCATTCTGTTGATCGGAATGTCAATTTTGGCAATTGTTGTACTGAAGAAGGCGCCGAGTGCATCCACATATACGTTAGCAACTTTGACGCCGACACTGAACATGAATTCGCTTGTTGCGATTTCCGGAATTACATTTGCTTACACAGGCGCAGAACTGACAGCGAACTTCATTTCGGATATGGAGAATCCGAAGAGAGATTATCCAAGAGCAATTTTCGTTGCAGCTTGCTTGATTTGTATCTTGTATGTTATCGGGTCCATCTGCATGACAATGCTGATGCCGACATCGGAAATCTTCGCATACACGGGTACCCTGGAGGCATTGACCGTTGCTTGCAATTTGCTGGGCGTTCCGCTCATCTTCGTACAAGTCGTAGCACTGGGAATTACGTTATCTATTTTTGGCGCGATTGTCCTGTACATTGCTCAGCCGACAAAGATGTTGTTTGGACAAGCGGAAGAGGGAATTTTCCCGGAGAAGTTGACTAAGAACAATGAATATGGAATTCCAGACAAAGCCATCCTTGCACAGGCAATTCTGGTAACCGTGTTGCTCGCTGGCGTTGCGCTGTTCCCAGCAGTCGAAACCATCTATAACGTACTGGTTACCATGACTGCATTGACGTCACTGTTCCCATACGTTCTGCTTTTCATGGCATACGCGAAGATTAAGAGAGAGAAGAAAGACAACCTGGAAGTATATCAATTGACGAAGAACAAGAGCCTTGGCGTTGGAATCGCATATTGGGAACTGCTTCTCTGCGTAGTCGCTATTGTATGCTCCGCACTCCCAGTTATGGGAACATTCAAGGATAACGTAATCTATGAAGTCGAAATGATTGGCGGTGGCTTACTCGTAGTGATTTCTGGCCTCTGGCTCTGGAAACGTTCCGGACTCAAGAACAAAGTGATTCCGATTTCGGAATATCATGCGAAGCCAACAGAAGAGAATTAAATCTTTTGCAATTACATTGCGTATACTGCATATAACACAATCATACTCCTAAGGATGTAATACACTTACATCAAGCGAAGAACCTCACGGGATGTCTTAACGACATTTCGCGAGGTTCTTTATACTTCGATTATGATTGAAATTAACCTTTGTTCATTCTTCTGCTCTATTTTATCAGTTAGTTCCGAACTAGGCAATCCAGAAAACAAATAATTCAAGAAACTGCGTAGTCCTGGCGAAATATTCTTTTGCTTACTGGTTGCGTTGATGAATACTTTGAAAGTGCCATCATCTAGTGATAGAGTTTTATTTTCTCGACAGAAGCTCCCAATGTATATCGTGGAACAATTTCGGAGAGTAACTC
>CAVFWT010000174.1:0-2585 GCA_963626305.1 bacterium
TAAGGAGTGATAACATGCCAAAACCTGTAAAAGTTGGAAGGAAAGAACGCATGACCTTTGCCAAAATCAATGAAGTTTGCGAGATGCCGAACCTCATTGATGTTCAGACACAATCCTATAAGTGGTTTGTAGAAGAAGGATTAGCAGAGGTTTTGGAGGACGTCTCCCCAATCCGCGACACGACGAACACTCTCAGCCTGGAGTTCGCCGATTATCATTTTTCCGAGAAGACAAAGTATACCCAGGAAGAATGCAAAGAGCGGGAAACGACGTATGCAACATCTCTTACTGTTAAGGTGAGGCTGACTAACCGGGAGACCGGCGAAATCAAAGAACAGGATGTCTTCATGGGCGATTTCCCATTGATGACGGAAAAAGGCACGTTTGTATATAACGGTGCAGAGAGAGCCATCGTCACACAGCTGGTTCGTTCTCCAGGACCGTATTATGAAGTAATGGTCGACAAGTCCAATCAGAATCTCTTCTCCGCTACGGTCATTCCAAACCGTGGTGCGTGGCTAGAGTATGAAACGGATTCTGCCGGCGTCATTTACGTTCGAATTGACAGACAAAGAAAATTACCGATCACCGCTTTCTTGAGAGCGATGGGACTGGATAGCAACCAGGACATCCTCGACACCTTTGGTGAAGAGGATCGACTCATCCGTACTCTTGAGAAGGACAACACCAAGAACGGCGATGAGGGAATGAAGGAAATCTATCGCAGACTGAGACCGGGAGATCCGCCAACGGTGGAGAACGCTCGTTCGATGGTAAATTCCCTTCTTTTTGATGCAAAGCGCTATGACTTGGCAAAGGTCGGAAGATATAAATACAACAAGAAACTGGGCATTCACAATCGTCTGATTGAGGCTTATGCAGCAGAAGATATCATCGATCCAAATACCGGAGAAATCATGGTAGAGAAAGATGGTTTTATCACTCGCGCGAAAGCTTTTGAAATCGAGAATGCCGGTGTTTTGAGTGCACTGATTAAGAGTAAGAATGAAGGCGACGATTCTGTAACAAAGGTTATCGGTAACCAGTTCGTTGATCCATCTCAGTATGTGGACATCGACCTTAAGCCATACAAACTTTCGGAACTGGTATACTATCCAGTTCTCAAGGAAATCGTCGACAATGCAGAAACAGAAGATGATTTGAAGGCAGCGATTGCAAACCGTAAGCATGAGTTGTCACCAAAGCACATCACTATTGCAGATATCATCGCATCGGTCAGCTATCTGCTCAACCTGAATTATGGTTTGGGTGAAGTAGACGATATTGACCACCTGGGCAACCGTCGTCTGAGAACGATTGGCGAACTTCTGCAGAATAACTTCCGCATCGGTTTCTCCCGTATGGAGAGATCCGTTCGCGAAAGAATGACCAATGAAAATGCAACTCCGCAGCAGTTGATTAACATTCGTCCAGTCACAGCGGCTGTAAAGGAATTCTTCGGAAGTTCTCAGCTGTCTCAGTTCATGGACCAGAATAATCCGCTTGCTGAGTTGACTCACAAAAGAAGACTTTCTGCTCTGGGACCAGGCGGTCTGTCCAGAGAGAGAGCTGGAATGGAAGTTCGAGACGTACACTATTCCCACTACGGAAGAATGTGCCCAATCGAGACTCCAGAAGGACCGAACATCGGTCTGATTGGTTCTTTGACTACTTACGGAATTATCAATGAGTACGGATTCATTGAAACTCCATATCGTAAAGTTGATAAGGAAACCGGACTTGTAACAAAAGAAGTGGAATATCTGTCTGCCGATGACGAGGAGTTGATGATCGTTGCACAGGCGAATGAGCCACTGGATGAAGAAGGCCATTTCGTGAATAAGAAGGTCGCTGTACGCGGTGTCAAGGGCGAAATTTCCATGGCACTCCGCAGCGAAGTAGATTACATGGACGTATCGCCGAAGCAGGTAGTATCCGTATCTACCGCGATGATTCCGTTCTTGGAAAACGACGATGCGAACCGTGCGCTGATGGGCTGTAACATGCAGCGTCAGGCTGTTCCGCTATTGGTTACAGAAGCTCCATATGTTGGAACCGGTATTGAGTACAAAGCGGCTTGTGACTCTGGTGCAGTTGTATTGGCAAAGCATGCCGGTGTCGTTGAATTCGTTGATGCTGAAAGCATTCGAATTCGCCGCGATGACAATGGTGAACTCGATCGTTATAAGCTTTTGAAGTTCAAGGGATCCAACCAGGGAACTTGCATCAACCAGAGACCAATCGTATCTTATGGTGAGCATATCGAAGAGAAGGAAGTTATCGCAGATGGTCCATCTACAAATCTGGGTGAAATTTCTCTAGGTAAGAACCTGCTCATCGGATATATGACTTGGGAAGGTTATAACTACGAGGATGCGATTATTCTGAATGAGCGTCTGCTGATGGACGACGTTCTCACGTCGATTCACATCACTAAATACGAGTGTGAAGCTCGTGAGACGAAGCTTGGTGCTGAAGAAATTACTAGAGATATTCCGAACGTTGGTGAGGAAGTTCTTAAGGACTTGGATGAAGATGGCATCATCCGCGTTGGTGCGGAAGTTAAATCTTCTGATATCTTGGTT
>CAVFWT010000175.1:0-2523 GCA_963626305.1 bacterium
CACCATTGATTTTTCGATCAATGTCATCGTGGAACATCTGCTTTATTTTCATTTCCTTTACCTCCTACAATATTGAATGCTCGATAATATGGCTTTCATTTCAATTTTTCGAACAAGCGAAGATTCCGTCCATTATATTCACCTGGATACATCACAAGTATCGGAACATCTGAAAATTCTGGCTGAAGTGCTTCCAGAAGTGAATGGACTCTCATGAATGGAAATACTGATCCAACTCCCGTCAAAAGCAATACATCTCCCAGTTCATGAGGCTGATATTGCATTCTCTTCACAAATTCCTTATTGGTGGCAACTTGTTGCAGTTTCTGAAGGAGAAAGTCCTTACCCTTCTTGACTTCCATGTTAGCTATCCGATCCGTGATTCTCTTATCATCACAAATAGACAAGAAGACTTCATACAGATTCTTCTCTATCAAATGACAATTCAAAGATTGGTCCACAACGAGTTTCTCTATGAATTGGCGGACGTTCATCTCATCTTCAGGTTTATAGCAGAAAATCCGAATATTTACCTCATTACTAAGTCCCTTCCCTGCGAGGAATTCTGGATTCTGTATTTCTACCTTCAGTTCATCTAATCTCTTATTTATGTTACTCATACCCCCTCCTAGGCGAAGCAGTTAAAGGCAATCAAGGCACGCTCATCGCCATTTCCTCTGATTACATTCTCTAATGACGGATTTAACCATACCGGATTAATATGATCCGCCTTGATGTCATCCAGATATTCGTTCTCTACCAGAATCCGAATCAGCACCTGTCTAATTTTCTTAATCGTGGCGTCGCTCCAACCTGCAACACAATCATCTTGTTCTTGCAATTGGAGAAAGAAAACATTCACGTCCATCTGACGGAATGAGAAATTTTGCATCCGGTATTTCTCGCCAATGACGGTAATCATAAAATCCCACACCAAGCGATACTGCTTCATCATGGCATACATGCAGATTTGCTTCGCAGTGTCCGAGCTACCTGATGCAACCGTTTCTATTAGATTTTCATCATCCAGTGCTTGCAGTCTCTCAATGCAAACTTGAGCTAGTCGACGAGTGGATCGTTCCGTCGGATATTGGAATAAATTCTCCTCTACAATCCGATTCACGATTTCATTTCCTTCGAGACCTTCACTCATCAATCGGGCAGTCGTTCGCATTTCATAGAAAAGGAACTGTTCTCTCGTAATCTGCCCGGAACCCCTATATGGGCTGTTATTTGTTACTGTCATCCTTTCTTACCTCTATCTCTTACTCGATTTCCACCTTATCCTCTTCCGTAATCTCCCTCATCACCCGGTACGGGTTACCCACAGCAATCACGCCAGCTGGGATGTCCTTAGTCACCACGCGATTTCTTTGCTTGTGTAATTCTGAAATTTGTGGATTAGTATTGGATGACTCTTATTCTTCATCCAAGAATTCAATTTCTTTAACAAGGATATCTTTAAGCACACGAATCTCATATTCTGTTAAAGTACATCCCTTTCCCATTTTAGTATGGTCTTCATTCCAATCTCTAAGGTCATACTTTGGTTCTGCGCCATTCCAGCTTACTCGATTCAATTCTTTTTTCCAACCTTTTGAGCCATCAGACAAAACACCAATTTGATTAATAATTTCATATTTTATTTCTTTTTCTTTTCCCTTAGACATCGTTATTCTCCTTGTTTTTTAATCATTATTCTCCATGCTCTACGGTTATTTGTTGCGATTGTCCCGCGTTTTTCAAGTTCATAGTGACAATCAAGTGTATCAAGAAATTCAATTTCTTTTTCTTTATTAGCATTATCGGAAATAAGATAGATAATATCGCTAACGGCAGAATGGTCTATGTATTCCCAGCCCGTTGAGTCAAGTGCACTCAATATACTTTTTAAATTTTCGGGTACTTTGTCAGATTTTGTTTCCTTTTGTTTCCTAGCAGGTTCTTCTTTTGGAATTTCGAAGAAACTAATCTGTTCACCTGTTTGCTCGCCTTTTTTCTTGTCTTTAGGCTTCCTTTTCTCGGCATCAGATAATTTATGCTCATTATCATTAATTGCCGTTTGCTTATTTCCCCTTACGCTTTCTATTTCTAGCTTGGGTTCATTTATCTTCAAGCCTTGCCTTTTGATATCAGATACACTTTCTTCTTGGATTTCGATAGCTACTTCTTTATCGTTCAATGCAAATTCGATTGTATCAAAATCAACGAGTTCTTCTTGCTCATCTTTACATCCAAGCAAATCAGCTGCGCGATTTTTTATTCGTTCCAGAAGAGGGAAGGCGCTCTCATCTGGTTGCTGCAAATCGCTCTCAGGCATAATTTCATACATAGATAATTCATTAAAGACTCGTTCCATAGTAGCGTCTTTATCAGTGTAAAATTCGCTACCTCTAATTCGAATAAATGTCCATCCGGATCGTTCTAGAATCGTTTGTCGCTCCATATCTTCACGAATTTTTTCTTCACCACTGTGCCAACGTTCGCCATCACATTCAATAGCAACTTTGCGATTAGCACAGG
>CAVFWT010000176.1:0-2341 GCA_963626305.1 bacterium
AAAATATTTCTCGGAATTATTTCCTTCATGTACAGCAAGTTTTTCTATCAATTCATGCGGATGGTCTCGCACGACCTCATAAAGGGTCATAAGTTCCAAGTTATAGTCATTAATTATCGCCTTAGATGGCTGCAGCTCGAACAAAACAGCGCCACCGCCAACAAAAGGTTCCATGTATGCTTTATATAGTCCTTCGACAAATGGTGTTATCTCACACAATAACTGCCTTTTTCCACCCGCCCACTTAACTAAGGGCTTAATATTATAATGCTTCAAAACTGGAACCTCTCTTCCTCTTTTGAAGCATTATATCATAAATGTATTAAATATTTCTTCTAACTCTTATAAGGTATCGTTATGAGTGAGAAGAAAGCAGATGTAATCAATCTATTTCTCGAGCACGGGCTGGAGTCGTATGAGATAGTATAAGGTCATTTCTTTTTTTATTTGCCATAATAAATAGCCTTCTATGGTAGTTAGCCAATTACCATAGAAGGCTTGTTTTTTTTATTTATTGACTTTCGCCTGTAAGCAAATCGTTGGATTCGCTTGGATTTATCTCCAGCCAATGAATGGCATTGCGGTCATGCCTTCGCCCATCACGCCGTTAATACGGTCGCCGTAGACTTCGCCCTTGACTGGCATGGTCATCACACCCATTGGGGTGGCCATTGTCATCGTGTGGGAGAATTTGTTGCCGTCTACAACACCATTCTCAATGGCAACGGTCTGTCCCATTGCTGTTGCCGTACCTGTTAACTTACCATCCTCGATGGCGTAACAGAAGCTCCCTGGCTGATCTCCCATAATGGATTTTGCGGTAATCTGATAAGTGCCTTCCGGCTTTGCGTTCTTCATCGCTTCGAAATCAGGATGCGGAATCAGTTCTGTATCGAAAGTTTCGTTTCGTGTTTCCTGATAGTAAGGGAACGGAGCGACTTTAGCGCGAATTTCAACGGTATCATAATTCGGCTCACCATATACGACAACCAGTTCCGTTCCTTCTGCCGTGAATGCCTCATCGATGAACGCAAGAGAAAGCATTCTCTTCTCGTAGAATGCGTAGCAACGTCCTGTCGTAATACCGATTATCTGCCCATCCTTTTTTACATAGTGACCAGAGCATGGAATTGGGAAGGCACCGTTGTAGGTGTCATGGTACAGTTCAATCGGTGCATAATTCGCAGACCCCTTACCGGAGAAGTTGGTCTTGATTACATCGCATACGTCATCCGGATTCCATTCCAACGTAACGGCAACACGGTGCTTCTGCTTGGCGGCAGTCAGAGCCTCCTTCCCGCGGAATTCATGCTTCATATTGACCATACCACCCCAGCCGATATCGTAAGGCGTTGCGTAGTACATTTCCTGACTCATGATGGCGGAACCAATGCCGAACTGTGGGAAGCAGTTCTTCTGGGTGAAAGCAACGAATTCCGGATCATCTCTGCGGAAATCATAGAGGAAATGCTGGAACTGGTTCGGATAGCCACCTGGAGTGTGATTCAGGATGACATAGTTTCTGAATCCCATGGCACGGCCGTCGTATTTCTCCACGACTTCGCGGAGCTTGGCATATGCAATTTCTTTATCTGCTTCCGCACCATGTACTTCATAAGCCAGACCGCCGGACATACCAAGACGGTGAACAATCATATCCGTTCCACAGATTTTCACATCTTTGTGTTTGCCGAACTTAATATCGTGCAAATCCGTCTGGGTTGCTTCCTCCAGAATCTCAAGAGATTTCGGACCATCGATCTGGAAGAAATATTCATCTTCCCGCCATGCGCCGTGGATATCCTTACCTTCTTTCTCCGCTTTCTCCACGAAATACTGCAGAACCGGAGCCAGCCAGTAGGATCTCCAGAGATTATCTCCGCGATACATGATAACGCCATCGGCCATCATGTTGCCGTTCTCATTGCAGATGATACCGTGCTTGGATTGACCCGGCTGCATGAGGCTGAAATCACGATTGACAAATGTGTAGGTTAGAACGGAAGCAGCATCGGAACCCCATACATCTAAGTTACAGCAAGGCGTGCAGTAAGGGCTTGACAATCTGGAAAGCACAGGATATAATCCCAACTTGTGACTCGGAGGGCGAGTTGTTCATAAGAAATGACAGCCGGACAAGAGACAGACTGAAATGTCTGCTTCTTGTCCGGTTTTTTTCGAGCAAAGTTCGAGCGAATTCGACATAATTCGACATAATTCGACAAAATTCGACATAATTCGACAGGGCTCGACAAAATTCGACGAAATTCGACGAAATTCGACAAAGCTCGACATAATTCGACAAGGCTCGACATAATTCGACAGGGCTCGACAAAATTCG
>CAVFWT010000177.1:0-2326 GCA_963626305.1 bacterium
GTGTTGATGCGGACATCGCCGATGCAATTACCGAAGACAGCCTGGATGAAGGCGTTGCTTTCGTCAAATCCTTTGCGAAGACAACCGGAAGCATTGTTGCGGTTACCGGTGCAATTGACCTGGTATCGGACGGTGAGCGTTGCTTCGTCATCCGCAATGGCCGACCAGAAATGGGCCGCATCACCGGTACAGGATGCCAGCTCTCCGGCATGACCACCGCGTTCGTTGTTGCGAATCCGGATCACCCACTCGAGGCGGCAGCTGCTGCAGTCTGCACGATGGGCCTTGCTGGTGAAGTCGGCTGGAGTCACATGCAGGAAGGCGATGGCAATTCCACTTACCGGAATCGCATCATCGATGCCATCTATAACATGACAGGCGACGACCTAGAAAGGGGCGCAAAGTATGAAATCCGTTAATTCAGCAAGGGAACGCATTCATCGCCTCAACATGAAACCGGAGGACTTCTTGGTCTACGCAGTTACTGACCGCCATTGGCTAAAAGAAAATGAGACGCTGACTGACGTTGTCCGAGAGACCTTGCAAGGTGGAGCTACTTTTATCCAGCTCCGGGAAAAGAATCTCGATGACGTGGCATTTCTCGAGGAAGCGAAGGAACTCCAAGCCCTGTGCCGAGAATACGATGTTCCTTTTGTCGTGAATGACAACGTGCAGATTGCCGTTGAGATGGATGCAGACGGCGTTCATGTCGGCCAGTCCGATATGGAAGCTGGAAACGTTCGCAAAATGCTTGGTCCGGGTAAAATCATCGGTGTTTCGGTTGGCAATGTCGAGGAAGCAAAGCTTGCCGAATCGCGCGGTGCGGATTACCTCGGTGTTGGGGCGGTATTTCCGACCAGTTCGAAAGACGATGCAATTGCTGTATCGAAGGAGATGCTCAGAGAGATTACGGAGGCTGTATCTATTCCAGTCGTGGCGATTGGGGGGATTACCGAAGCGAATACCCCGAGTCTTGCTGGCACCGGCATCGACGGTATCGCTGTCATCAGTGCAATTTTCGGACAGCCAGATATCAAGGCTGCCACCATGCGGCTGAAGGAAATCACCGCTGAAATGGTTTCCAAATAAAATTTCATAAAATGCGCGGCTCGTTGGGGGCACCACCTCGGGTCGCGGTACAAAACTTCAACGCTGTATAACGAAAGGAGAACGAAAGTGATTAAAAGAACAGCTTTGACGATCGCCGGAAGCGATTCCGGTGGAGGCGCCGGAATTCAAGCAGATATCAAAACAATGACTGTAAATGGCGTGTTCGCAACAAGTGCGATCACCGCACTGACTGCTCAGAATACCACCGGCGTAACAGATATTTTAAATTCTACCCCAGACTTTCTTGCACACCAACTGGACGCCGTATTTGAAGACATCTTCCCTGATGCAGTGAAGATTGGAATGGTATCCTCTGCAGATTTGATTGAGGTTATCGCAGAACGTCTCACCCACTATCAGGCGAAGAATATCGTCGTCGACCCAGTGATGGTCGCTACCAGTGGGGCGAAGCTGATTTCGGATGACGCTATTTCAGTTTTGAAAGAACAACTTCTTCCACTGGCACTTCTTTGCACACCGAACATTCCGGAAGCAGAAGTCCTAAGTGAAATCGAGATTCACTCTCCCTCTGATATGGAACAAGCCGCAGAAATTATCCGTCAGCGTTTCGGGTGTGCCGTCCTCTTGAAAGGCGGTCATGACCTCAACGATGCCAACGATTTGCTCTGTACCGAATCGGTCAAGACTTGGTTCAACGGAAAGCGCATCAACAATCCGAACACACACGGAACGGGGTGCACCCTTTCCAGTGCAATTGCTGCAAACCTTGCAAAAGGTAAGTCCTTGGAGGAGTCGGTTGCCGCAGCCAAGCGCTACATTTCCGGTGCTCTGGCTGCCATGCTGAATCTTGGTAAAGGAAAAGGTCCAATGGACCATGCGTTCGCAGTGGAAGGAGAATACTAATGAATCATCGCACGAATCTACTAGAGAATGGAATGATTTGGTTCGGAGCCGGCGTGTCCATCGCTGAAATTCTGAGCGGAACATACTTTGCGGAACTTGGACTCAAGACCGCCATCATCACGATTTTAATCGGCCACATCATCGGATGCGCACTGCTTTTCGCCGCGGGATACATCGGTGGCAAAGCGAGAAAGAGCGC
The DNA here is from genome assembly GCA_963626305.1 of bacterium. Classification (GTDB taxonomy): domain Bacteria; phylum Bacillota; class Clostridia; order Peptostreptococcales; family Anaerovoracaceae; genus Mogibacterium_A. Next base: position 2,174 of record CAVFWT010000177.1, read on the forward strand.
AATGGAAACGACGAAGATGAGTTTCGGCCAGAAAGGTGCATTGTTCTTCGCATTGATGAACGTCATTCAGCTTATCGGCTGGACCGCCATCATGATTTACGACGGAGCAATTTCCGCCAACGCCATCTTCCAGACCGGAGTATGGGTATGGGC
>CAVFWT010000178.1:0-2305 GCA_963626305.1 bacterium
TTGTTGAACTGTGTGAAAAGGCTGGAATTCCGGATGGTGAAATCAACTTCATTCCGGGCTCTGGTTCTGAAATCGGTGATTTGATTGTTGAGCATCCGCTGATTCGCTTCATCAATTTCACCGGATCGAAGGAAGTCGGATGCAGAATCTTCGAGAAGGCCGCAAAGGTTCAGCCTGGACAGAAGTGGCTGAAGCGTGTTGTCGCTGAGATGGGTGGAAAGAACGCAATTATCGTTGATTCTTCTGCAGATATTAAGAGCGCAGCATCTGGAGTAGCAAGTTCGGCATTCACATTCCAGGGTCAGAAATGCTCCGCATGCTCGAGAGCTTTGGTTATGAGCGATGTATACGATGAGTTCGTTGATGCAGTTGTAGAAGAGGCGAAGAAACTTGCTGCAGACCAAGGTTCCGGCAGAGACAATTGTGCAATGGGTCCAGTAAGCAGCAAATCGGCTTATGACATGATCGCTTCCTATATCGAAATCGGCAGATCCGAAGGCAAGGTTGTATATGGCGGAAACTATAGTGATGAGAAGGGCTACTTCTTAGAGCCAACGGTTATTCGCGATATTAAGCGTACTGACCGCATCGCAAACGAAGAAATCTTTGGCCCTGTTCTGGCAGTTATCAAAGTAGATTCCTTCGACGAAGCACTGGACGTTGCAAACCAGACAGAGTATGGTCTGACAGGATCTGTTTACAGCGAGACTCGTGAGAACATCATGAAAGCGAAAGAAGAGTTCATGGTTGGAAATCTGTACTTCAACCGTAAATCAACTGCTGCTGTTGTTCTGCAGCATCCATTCGGTGGCTTCAATATGTCTGGTACCGATGCAAAGACCGGTACTCAGAGCTACCTAACAAACTTCATGAACCTGAAGTCGGTATCTGAATATCTGGGGTAATCGTTTTCAGTACTCTTTTCGTTAATAATGAATATGAGATATATACGCGTAAAAAGGTTAATCCTTAATATAGTGGTGATAGAATTGAAAGAATCGCTTTGCACAGTGTGCGGAGCGATTCTTTTGTATAGGAGATTTTTTTAGGACTGGATATCGGTGTATTCGTTATATTTGGATAAGCCGTATTACTATGATTCTATGATTGTTTTCGTGGAACCGCGATGCTGAGCAATATATAAAATTATTTTAACTGGAAAATCGAGAGGTGGTGGAAGTGTTGCAAACGAAAGCAAAGATGTTATAATTAAAATGTATGTAAAGTTTACAATTCTATTTCAGGAGTTTGCAGAATGTATGCATTAACGGCTAAATCCATGAAGTACATGGATGAATACACAATCGACAAAGGAATTCCAAGTTCTGTTCTGATGGAGAACGCTTCACGTGGTGTTGTGGATGAAATTGAACAACGCTTTCCCGAAAAGGATACTCGGATTTTGGTTCTTTGCGGCCCAGGTAACAACGGTGGCGATGCTGTGTGCGTAGCAAGATGGCTATTGCACCTTGGGTACCGTGCAACGTTGTATTTTGTGGGTGACCCAAATCGCACATCCAAGGAATTCCGCCAGCAAATTCGTATCATCAGCCGCATCTACCCGAATCTCGCAATTTATGGAACTGGCGATCCGAAAGAGAGCCTTCAGGTGCTTCGCAGCAATTACGATGTGATTGTCGATGGTATTTTCGGCACGGGGCTTAATCGCCGTTTTGGTGCGAATTTTATCAAATTCTTGGAATATGTTAATTCGAAGAAAGCATTTAAAATTGCAATCGATGTACCATCGGGATTGAATGCGACGACTGGCCAAATTATGAATGCGGCGTTCCGTGCAGATTTGACCGTGACGATGGGAAATTACAAAACAGGGCTCTTCTTCTGCGATGGGCGATCCGTTTCGGGTGAGGTAAAAGTAATAGACATCGGTCTTGCGAAACGAGGATATAAGGATATTCCAGACAAAATTTTCATCTGCGATAAGGAATTTTTTCAGAAGACCAAAGACATGGCTCTGATTCCGCGTTCTGAAGTATCTCACAAGGGAACGTACGGTTCAGTTGGAATTGTAGTCAGTCCGGGAAGCATGATGGGCGCGGCAATGTTGTCAGCACGAGCATCTTATCGTGCAGGATGTGGTCTTGTGAAAATTTTCTGCCCGAACAAATTTGTTGGCTTCTTCAACGTATCCATCCCGGAGGCAGTTGTTGTCCCGTATAAGAATGACGATGTCATCGGGGCGCTCGATGAATTTGCAGAAAGCGTCGATGTCGTTTTGGCAGGACCCGGAATGAGAGAAGATACGACTGGAAGACTTATTATCAAGGAACTTCTTGCAAAGGAA
>CAVFWT010000179.1:0-2252 GCA_963626305.1 bacterium
CTCGCGGATTCGATTGCTAAGTCGGCAGCGTCGCGTGGCGAGACCGTGAATGTCTATGCGTGTGGCGGAGACGGAACCGTGCAGGAGACGGCGATTGGGCTCCTCGGTCATACGAACGCACGACTTGGAATTATTCCGGTGGGAAGCGGAAATGATTTCGTGCGCTGTTTTGATCATCCGGAACTTTTCAAGAACATTGAAAGCCAAATTGCGGCGGGTACGGATGATTCTGATTGCGTTCATCCGATTGATGTGCTGGAGTACACATATGCGAATGGCGATGAGGAAATGAAGGAGTACGCGATTAATGGCATCAACATTGGCTTTGATGGCAATACCGCAATTCTGGCGCATAGCCTAAAGGAATTGCCGCTTGTCCAAGGCTCGGGTTCCTATCTTCTGGCGATTCTCGTGAATTTGATTCAGAAGAAAGGGACGAATCTCAAAGTCATCGCGGATGGCAAGGAGATTTATGACGGGGCACTCATCCTTTGTACGGCTGCGAACGGTCGCTTCTGTGGTGGCGGTGTGGAAAGCTGCCCGAATGCGATGCTCGATAACGGCCTCATCGAGCTCCTTCTCGTCAAGGATATTACGCGGCGTTATCTCGTTCGTGTCTTCCCGGCGTTCAAGGCGGGCAAACTTCAAGAAATTCCAGGTGTCGAACAACACATTATCCCGATGCGGGCGAAGGAAATTACCTTCGTGCCGAATGAAGGTAAAATGAAATTCGTTGCGGACGGAGAAATCCGAGAGACAGGTGCAATCACGGTGCGGGTTCTTCCGCACAAATTAGCAGTGCTGGAGCCGAAGTCTCTGTAAGAACTGCAAATAATAACTAGGACGGTATATTTAATGCATTTTAAGAAGTTAATTATTACGTTAATGATGGCGGTCATGCTGGTCGGAAGTACAGTCTCCAGCAGCTTTGCCGCTGTAAATGATAATGTCAAGGCACCGAAAATTGACGCGAAATCTGCGATTCTCTATTCGGTGACTACTGACGAAATCCTCTATTCGAAGAACCAAGACAAACAAGTTCAGCCGTGGAGTACCACGAAATTGATGACCGCACTCCTTGTTGCGGAGAACATGGACATGAACGAGACTGTAACCGTCTCGTCCAAGGCGGCTTCCCTCGGCGGATCAACCATGAATCTGGTAGCCGGTGAGAAGCTCTCGGTCAAAGATCTCATGTACGGTCTGCTGATGGAATCCGGTAACGATGCGGCGTACGCGCTTGGAACGGCATGCGGTGGCGGCGATGTGAAGAAGTTCGTCCAGATGATGAATGACAAAGCGAAGGAACTGGGATGTAAGAACACGCACTTCGTGAACCCGAATGGGTTAAAAGCAAAGAATCATTACACAACCGCATCCGATTTTCTCAAGATTGCGAAGGCGGCACTTTCGAACAAGACGGTCTATAAAATTTCCGGTACGAAAGTATATCACGTCGGTAAAACCAACAAATCAAGTGCGCGAACTATCGAGACGCATCTCGATTTGCTTGAAACAAAGAACTCGGGCGTCGTGGCCGGTAAGACAGGATACTGGGAAGATGATGATTGCAGTATTGCCTTGATATATAGCAAGAAGGGACTGAAGATGATTCTGGTGCAGTTCGGTGCCAAATACAGTACCCGCGCAAAGGATGATGCGAAACTCTTGAAATTCGGAACGAAGAAAATTGTCACGGTAAAAGCAACGAATCAGAAGACTGCTGTTGGCAAGGTGCGTGTGAGATATGGTGCCCATACTGTGGTAGATACATATGCGAAGGATGTTGTAAGTGCGTATCCGAAGGATGGAACGGACAAGACAATCAAAATCAAAGAGAAGTATAACAAGTCTGTTCAAGCACCGCTCAAGTCCGGTGACGTTGTCGGAACAGCAACCGTATATTGTGACGGCAAGAAAATTGACACGACGAAGCTTATCGTCAAGGAAGACGTAGAGAAGGGATGGCTCCTTTCTGCAATATACATCTCTAACAACCAGACCATTTTGCTTGGATCACTCTTGGTCATCTTAATTGTGGTACTCTATTTCCGCCATCGTGTTCGCCGTAAATATGCGATTTCGAGCGGAAAACATGACCGAAGATAGTGCAATCCATCACAATCTGGATAATCATCATGAAGATAATCATTATGAATAACAGAAAATCCCGACGCCGTAAGGCGTCGGGATTCTTTTAATGGCTCTTAGCCAATCGAGGACGCATGCGTCCGAGACAAAAGAACCACCCG
>CAVFWT010000180.1:0-2243 GCA_963626305.1 bacterium
CCTGTATATCACAGACCAGTTCACGATACGACAAAGTCAGAAGAAAGTCTCCTCACAGCAAGATAAATTATAACGAAAAATAATTCGCCTTAAGCCGAATTATAGAATTATAGAATTACAAAATTAAATTCCGACTATGCAAAGCAAAACGGCTACCTCACAAGGTAACCGTTTTTGCTTATATTTGCTTATATTTGTTCGATTCGGAAATCATTCGACATTTCTTCGTGTCTCACCGCCGATTCCCAGCGAACGCCCTTCCCGGAATCAACTGTGTTATCGTAGATGCTTTTAGCCATCGCAAGGTTCTGAGCACCCACGATTTCCGATTAATAATAGTATTCGCATTCCGCAATTTCAATCTTATCGAATTTCTTATCCGATAAGAATTCGAATTCCGCTTTCTCTCCCGGTTTCCAATTGGATGCAGAGGCGTAAGTTGTTTCTAGTGTCTTTCCATTTTTATCAACCAGCTTAATGTCGAGATCGAAAGAATCGAATTCCGTATCTGTCGTGTTCTCCACAGTCGCAACATACGTGTGATAAGTTTCGTCATCATCCTCATCGTCTTTCACTTTGAAATTCACGTTCTTCTGAATTTCGCGAACGCCAGCGACGACTTCGCCCTGACTGATGAGTCCATCGAAATACTCCTGATCTCGCTCACTGCTGAACTCGAGTGGCTTCTTCTTATTAATCTTCGCGAGGCATTCTGTTCGGTCATTCTTCAGCTTCTCCCATTCGGACTCGAATTTCGAATCATTCTGGAAATCTTTGAGAATCTCTAGCGAATTATTCGTAATGCTAATGTATTCTTTCGCCAATTTGCCGAGCTCTTCATCCTCGAATTTCTCATCTTCAAATTTCGAAATTTGATCCAGTTCTGCATCAATGAAATTCTCATAATCCGATTTCGTTAAGACATCGTCCCCTTTCTCGCACTGATCCGTGACATCCCATCTCGCCGTAAGTCCTTTCTCCAGTGAACGGATGAACTGATCATCGATACTCTTTGTCGAGCATCCGCACATCATCAAGCACGCCCCCATCAGGTACAACAAGAGGATTCGAAGTCCCCATTTTCTGAAGCGATGGTTACCCTGCTCGTGCTTGTTCTTAGCGTTCGTGTTGCGATTTCTCTTGTTTTCTTTACTCTGATACATAATATTTACCTTTCTGTTTGAAATATAAGTGATACCATCTATATAGTCGGTGTAATTTTTGCGAGGTAAATATTAGTGTATGTTATTCAGAAATCTTCTATTGTTCACCTTCTGCCATGCCGGTTTCCGCATTCGGATTGAGTGGGCCATAATAGTACGATGCTGTTGCGCCGCCGTCAATCAGGAATGTTGATCCCGTGATGAATTGCGCACGTTCACTCATCACCAGCTCTGCCACATCTGCCACTTCGTCTGCCGTTCCCGGTCTGCCGGCTGGGCTCTTGGCGAACATATTCTTGTAGAAGTCGCCACGAATTCCATTGAACTCATCGACAGCTAGCGGTGTCACGATAATTCCCGGTGCAATATCGTTGATTCTCGCACCTTTCTTGCCCCACTCCACGGCTTCGTACATGGTGCGTTTCTCGTTGCAACGCTTCGCGAGCTGATACGCATGCAGCGTATTCTGGATGTTCGCTGGTTGCAAGAAATCCAGCTTCAGAAGTTCCTCCGTCGGTGTCGTTGCCAATGCTTTATCCTCTTCCGGTGTCAGCTGCTTCATGCGCCAACCCGACTGAGACGAAATGATGACACCTGCGCCACCTTCCTTAATAACCTTGCGCACTTCTTCGAGCAGAACCGCGGTGCCGTAAAGATCCACCTGAAGAATTTCTTCGATGGATGCCTGCGACGGCGACACGCCGGCGCCATTCACGAGATACTTAATTTCACCGAACTCCTGCGCCTTCGCAATCAGTGCCTGAACCGATTCTCTGGACCCAAGATCCATCTCGAAGGGCTCCACGTCAAAACCCGCGTTGTTCATAATTTCCGCAATTGTCTCCGCATTCTTGATCACCTTATCGCCCAAGACGATTTTCTTGCCGTAGCCAATACGTCTCGCAATCGCCATCGAAATCTGTCCAGCGCCTGTTACAATCATTACATCTCTCTTCATTCCGTTTCCTTTCTCCTCGTCCATCGCCTCTCGCGAATATTTCTCTAGCGAAGGTTCTCCCTCGCCCACTTCTCGCAAGCAGCTTTACTGCTCTTCGCATCTGCACCGTGAATTGCCAGTCC
>CAVFWT010000181.1:0-2202 GCA_963626305.1 bacterium
TATTATACGGAAACAGAGGCTTCATTGCAATTGTTTTTTGAAACGAATTTTACAATTACTTTTTGTTACAAGAATGCAGCATCCGTTGTTTTCAGTTTAAAAAGCGATTGTTGCTTCTGATTGTTATGCATATAATCCACGCCCCCTTTGCATTACACTTACACGTTACGTCCGTTTTTCCTTCGATGCATTGAACGGTATTCCAGTAGAGCGCCAATCTGACTATCGTTTCAATGCTGTAATTTCAAAAATACGCACATAAAAACGCGAGCAGAAAACCGCTCGCGTCTTTTCAAATATTCAGGATAGTTGTATCACTTCTTCTCCGTGTCTTTCGACCGGCGACGTTCTGTGATACGCATCATGGATTTCTCCTTATCGATAGCTTTGCGCGCCTTCGCCATGCGTTCACGAGCCTCTTTCGTCTCGCGGATACCTTCTTTCGCCTTCTTCATTGCGCGTTTCTCATCGCGCTTCGCATCAGCCAGGCGCTCTTCGTTGCCGGTGAGCATATCCGGTGCACGGTATTCAATCGAAAGCGCAATTCTGAAGCGACTGAGTCCCAGCATGAACAGCGCCGCACCTACCATGGTGAGCGTCTTGAGATTTAGCAGTTGCGTGTTAAAGAACATGTAGATGCCACACAACGTCATGCAGACTCCAAGAAGCTCCGTAAAGCGTTCTCTCACGGATTGCAGTCGCAAGTTGAAGTTGACTGACGAAAGTATTTTTAGCCCTTCCAGCGTCATCCAAAGTGCAAACAATACGGTAACCGCAACCGTTTCGGTTACTTGGTTTGCCAAAAATACGATACCCAAAACGACCGATGTAAAACCTTCTACGTTTACATCTTTCTCAGATTCGTACATTCCCACATTTGCCATTCGGTTAATTGCGAGTTCGCACACACCCATAATCAGGATTGCAATGCCAACGATGAACGATACGCTGGTGAATGGGACGCTCGAATTCGCAATGCAGAAGGTGCCCGTTCCGACAACCAACAGATTTACAATCATTGTCAATGATCTCATATATCAATTACTTCCTTCCATTTTTCACGAATGTAATCTTACCATGCCAGGCTTGTTTTTTCAACCAAGCTCAAATCTCGCGAATAGAATATTCGAACAGACTTCTAACGAATGAAGTTCGTCGCAACGTGTTCTTCTTGTTCCGGGAATTCAATTCCAACCGCTTTGCCTGCTTCAAAGCACTTAATCATCCACGCCATATTACGTCCAAGCGTGCGCATTGTCTGCATCCCTTCCAAATCCTCCAGAACTTCTTGCGGATTGTTACCGTGCACGCCATTCCAGTACTGTGAAGATACCACCGGCATTTGTGAGATGGTAAAAAATTTGTTCAAGCGATCGAAAGTTGCCGTCGTACCTGAGCGTCGGCACGATGCAATGGCAGCCGCTGGTTTGCCGCGCAAATATGCACCATCACAAGCGAAGAAACATCTCTCAAGGAGAGATACAATTGCACCAGACGGTCCGCCATAATATACCGGAGAGCCGACTACCAAGCCAGAACATTCCTTGAGTTTCTCGATAATAGGATTTACCGGATCCCCATCCATAATACATTTTCCAGTACGACCGCAATAGCCGCAAGCCTTGCAACCCGGAATATTTACTGCACCGACATGGACAATTTCTGTCATGATGCCAGCATCTTCCAGCACATCCGACACCTCACGAAGTGCCGTATGAGTGCACCCAAACTGATGAGGGCTTCCGTTTAAAAGCAATACTTTATTCATGTCTCTTCCTTCCCAATTGTAAAAGCAATATTTTCCAAATTTAAAATGCGATTCGCATCTGATGCCACACCACATTTCCATGTGTGGATTCAGATACCCCTTCATCCTTAAAACCAAACTTCGCATAATACGGAATCAGTCGTTCCTTGCAAGTAAGCACGAGCCCTTTACGGCCTTGAATACGAGCATCTTCGATTGCTTGTTTGATGAGAGTTCCCGCGTAACCGTGCTTTCGGCAAGACGGAATCGTGTTCACGCCAAATATCATCTGCCACGCAGCATCTTCGTTATGCATCGAAGCTTTCTCATACATTTCATCCGTTAAATCCGGTTCATCGGTTACAAAGCCATCGACGAACGCAATGAGTTTTTCCTCATCGAACATTAGCCAGAAATGATTTCCATAATACCGGACTCTTTCAGCTAATTCCGCT
>CAVFWT010000182.1:0-2035 GCA_963626305.1 bacterium
AACTCCGGAGTTCACTGCTTTTTATTTTTAGCAGGAACTTCCGAGAGACTCCAAGGCTCTTCTCAATATATCTGTATCACATAGTTATATTAGGAGGAAAAGAAATGACTACACCGATTTTTGAAGGAATTGCAACCGCACTGATTACACCGATGACCGAGGACGGCGTCAATTATGAACAGCTGGGACGTCTGATTGACTGGCAGATTGAGCAGGGAATCAACGCGCTCGTTATCTGCGGAACCACCGGCGAGGGTTCAACCCTATCCGATGCGGAGCATAAGGAGTGCATCCGTTTTGCCGTTGAGAGAGTCAACCACCGCGTACCGGTTATCGCTGGCACCGGCAGCAACGACACCGCTTACGGCGTGCAGCTGACTCGCTATGCTTGCGAAGTTGGTGCAGATGCTTGCCTGGTTGTTACTCCATACTACAACAAGGCAACTCAGAACGGACTGGTAAAGATGTATGGCGAATACGCCGCAGCCAGCACTGTTCCAATCATCGTATACAACGTACCGTCCAGAACGGGCGTGAACATCGAGCCATCCACCTACGTGAAGCTCGCTGAAATTCCGAACATCGCTGCAATCAAGGAAGCCAACGGCAACATTTCCAAGATTGTCCAGACACAGGCTCTGGTTGGCGACAGGCTCACCATGTACTCTGGAAACGATGATCAGATTGTTCCAATCATGTCGATGGGCGCAAAGGGCTGCATCTCCGTTCTGTCCAACGTAATTCCGGCTGAAACCGTTGAAATCGCACAGCGCATGCTGTCCGGTGATGTCGCAGGTGCTGCTGAGCTTCAGTGCAAGTACAGCGAACTCGTCTCCGCTCTGTTCTGCGAAGTGAACCCAATTCCGGTAAAAGCAGCCATGGCAGATCTGGGCTTCTGCGACTCCTACATCCGTTCGCCACTGTATGAGATGGAAGAATCCAACCACCAGCGTCTACTCGCAGCAATGCGCGAAGTAGGACTGGACGTATAAGAACCGATTCACTACAGCATGCGAATATTGGAACACACAATAAGGAGCTTAATAAAAAATGAGAGTAATTGTGAACGGTGCGGGCGGCCACATGGGCCGGATTCTCACCGACATTATCGAAAATAGCGAAGATATGGAAATCGCTGCTCTGGCAGACATTTCTGCGCCAGAAGGCATGACTGCGCTGAAGGATTGCGCTGCAGAGGCCGATGTTGTTATCGACTTCTCGCACCATCTCGGTACGAAGGAATTGCTCGATTACTGCCGCAGTCACAGGCTACCAGTCGTCATCGCCACCACTGGTCAGACAGATGAAGAAAACGCCATGATGGCAGAAGCAGCGAAAGAAATCCCAGTCTTCCATAGTGCGAACATGTCGGTAGGCGTTGCCCTCGTCGGCAAGATTGCACAGGAAGTGACCAAGGCATTTGGCGGATGCGACATTGAAATCGTCGAGACACACCACAACCGTAAGGTAGATGCACCAAGTGGCACCGCACTTCTGCTTGCGAATAAGATTCGCGAAGTGAAGCCAGAGCTGACGATTCACTGCGGACGCAGTGGTCAGGCAAAACGCGAGCCGAACGAAATCGGCATTCAAGCGGTTCGCCGTGGCAACGTAGTCGGCACGCATGAGATCATGTTCGGCACAAACAATCAGACGATTACCATTCAGCACGAAGCACACGACCGCGCGCTCTTTGCAGACGGTGCAGTCGATGTGGCGCGCTGGCTGGTCAATCAGTCCACTGGTTACTACACCATGGACGATTATATCGGCTAATCCGGCTTGCCCTGATTAGTCATGCGGATTATACCGCTTGATTCTGGCGGTCCGCACATTGGGTTACCATCGAATGCCCTTTCCCGAATCAGCAGTTTGGGTTAATGATTGGAAAGTAAAAAGGGACACGATATAGAATCTATTTGGAAAATGGTTAAATTAAGAAACCGCCCTACCCGGCTTGTCCGGGTGGGCGGTTTTTTTGTTTGCTATCTTCGCTTGTTTTCTGCAGCTTGCTTTCCAGGGTATATCAGGGGAG
>CAVFWT010000183.1:0-2024 GCA_963626305.1 bacterium
ACAAGGAAGAGGATGCGTGGAATTCGCTGGAAGAACTGGGCGAACTCGTGCGCACGGACGGCGCCGAAGTTGCGTGCTTGGTCGTGCAGAATTTGGAACATCCAGACCGCGCCACTTATGTAGGCAGCGGTAAAGCACTGGAAATTAAGGAGATGCTGGAAATACAGGAAGCAGATGGCATCATCTGCGACGATGAGCTGACGCCATCCCAGTTCCGTAATCTCTCAGAACTGATCGATGCGAAAGTGTTAGACCGAACATTGCTGATTCTGGATATTTTTGCAGCGCATGCGAAGACGAAAGAAGGAAAAATCCAAGTTGAAATTGCACAGCAGAAATATCGTGCGTCACGCCTTCGCGGAATGGGTGAAGCTATGTCGAGATTGGGCGGGGGAATCGGTACGAGAGGACCTGGTGAGACGAAGCTTGAAACAGATCGCCGTGTTATCCAGAAGCGAATCAAAGTGCTTACTGATGAAATCGAGAGCATGAAGCAGGTGCGTGCGACGACGAGAAAGAAGCGCTCGGAAAGCGCGACGCCAACGGTTGCAATCGTTGGTTACACGAATGCGGGCAAATCGACACTCCTTAACCGAATTACGGAAGCAGGAATTCTCGCGGAGAATAAGCTTTTTGCAACGCTGGACCCGACCACTCGAACGGCAGAACTCCCGGATGGACAATCGGTGCTGCTGACGGATACGGTTGGTTTTATCAATAAATTGCCGCATCATCTGATTGATGCATTCCGAAGCACACTCGAGGAAGCGAAATACGCTGACATCATTATGCACGTTATCGACGCTTCCAATCCCCAGTGGGAATTGCACCAGAAAGTAGTGGGGGAGACGCTCGCTGACCTCGGCGTTGTCGGCAAGCCTGTAATTACGCTCTGGAATAAGTGTGACCAGCTGGACGAGAATGAGAAGCGTCAAGACTTCCAGGCGGATGCTTCCGTGATGATTTCCGCGAAGACCGGCCAAGGCTTCGACGAGATGTTCGAAGAACTCGGTCGTATTGTTCGAGAATCTCGGACATATGTCGAAACCGTACTCGGATATTCCGAGATGGGCGTACTCGAACAGATTCGCAAATTCGGGCAGCTTCTGGAAGAGAAATACGAAGGTGACGGCATTCACATCAAAGCCTATGTGCCACAGGCACTCGCGTATCTTGCCAAAGATTCCGACGCAAAGGATGTGGAAGAAAGCGAATGATACGAGACCAACAGACAAAGCGAATAGAAAAGAATACTACTTGGGATAATCGACCGGAGCGCCGGCGCGCCGTGAGCGGTGCGGTAATCCGGCAGCTGCTGCAATTCGCACTTTTGCTTTTTGCCCTATCTATCCTCGTCTTCCTCATGGCACGCCTCAGCCCGGGGGATCCGCTTCGCTCGTGGTACGGCGATGGAGTCGACCGAATGAGTGCCTCAGAGAAAGCGTTAATGCGTCACAACCTGGGACTCGACCGTTCACTTCTCGTGCAGTACGGCATCTGGCTTAGGAATGCACTTGTGGGCAACTTCGGAATATCGCTGAAATATAAGCAGCCTGTGACCGCTGTAATCGGTAATGTTCTTCCGAACACCGTTTTGCTGGGCATAATTTCTTATCTGCTTACATTCTTTCTTGCGTTTCGCCTCGGAAAGAGGGGGGCACTTCATGAAGGGGCGCGAAGTGATCGCTGGCTAAGGCGATTCAGCGTTGTGACGGGTAACGTGCCGACGTTTTTTCTGGCGATGTTACTAATTCTGTTCCTCGCCGTAAAACTTCCGATTTTCCCAACTGGCGGAGCGTATTCTTATGGAATGAAGTACAACGTGCCAGACCGCTTGTGGCATCTCGTGCTTCCGACCGCAGTAATCGTGCTGGGACATGCGGGCTATTACGGCATGATGGTACGGAATCTACTCGTCGAAGAAACGCGTAAAGATTATGTGCTCCTGCTCAAATCCCAAGGCATTCCGAAGGGACGAATTCTCGGGAAATATTGCATGAAGAACATCATGACGGGAATGATTC
>CAVFWT010000184.1:0-2014 GCA_963626305.1 bacterium
TCGAAGTTTCTCGACAAAGTTCGACACTTCTCGATGTTTTTCGACACTTCTCGATACTTCTCGATAATTCTCGAAACTTCTCGATGTTTTTCGACAATTCTCGTTAATTCTCGCCATTACCCTTCAAAGCAGGAACAATGATGAACGCCAGCGAGCTAACAAGCAGTAGCATTGGATAATACAAATGTGGCAGAATCTCGAAAGCCGAAACATTCACGCCGAGAGCACTTGCCGCAGAGATTGCAAGCAGAATCTGTGCGCCGTAAGGAATTACGCCCTGGAAAATACACGAGAACGTGTCGAGCAGAGATGCCGTCTCTTTAGGCGAGATACCGTACTCTTCGCTTATTTCTTTTGCGATAGGAGCTGCCATAACGATAGCGACCGTGTTGTTGGCTGTCGAAATATCCATCGCACCTACGAGAAGTCCAACACCGAGTCTTCCTCCAATACGGCCCTTGAAATTACGGCGAATGAACGCAAGTATGGATTCGAAACCGCCGTATTCACGAACAAGCGCGCACATTGCGGCAACGAGAATTGTAACCATTACAGTCTCGAACATGCCAGAAGCTCCGCTTCCCATATTTACGAGAAGGTCGTAAGCTTTTGTCGTGCCGGTCAGAAGTGTGATTGCAGAGCCGGACACGATACCCACAAGGAGTACCACGAAAACATTCCATCCGATGAGTCCGCCCACAAGTACGAGCACGTAAGGGATGAGAAGAAGCATGTTGTATTCAGGAATTTCTATGTGGGAATTTCCTGCGCCCATTGAAGTTACTACGATGAGGATGATTGCAGCAATAGCGGCAGGAAGCGCGATTTTGAAGTTCGCTCTGAATTTATCCTTCATTTCACAGCCCTGGGTACTGCAGGCAGCGATTGTTGTATCAGAGATAAAAGACAGGTTGTCTCCGAACATTGCACCGCCGACAACGCAGGCGATTACGTAAGCAGGGTTGATTCCCGATACCTCAGATACCGCAACGGCAATAGGTGCAAGCAGTGAAATCGTTCCGCATGATGTTCCCATCGAGAGCGATACGAAGCACGCAGCCACGAACATGACAGCGGATGCCGCCCATGCAGGTGTGACAGAGAGCATGCAGTAAGCAACAGCCTCGGCACTTGAACGGCCCGTTACTCCTACGAAAATTCCAGCGACTATGAAAATCAGAATCATTATCATGATGTTGCTGTCGCCAACGCCCTCAGCCATGACCTTGAGCTTGTCGGTGAAGTTAAGCGCCCTGTTCTGGAAGCACGCGATCATAACGCCCACCATGAAGATTACTACGATAGGAATTGAATAGAATCCCATTGGGATCTTAAGTACGTATTCAAACAAAATTCCAAGCCCCAGATAAAGGACCAGGAAAACTAGGATTGGCAGTAACGCCTTTGCATTTGGTTCTTTCTTCATCTTTCTTTCGTTAAATCCTTTCGCTTAATATCCGCGGTGCGGTCTGGCGGTTCTCCGTCCACCCGTCTACGCCGATATATCAAATTTGATCAAATCTGACCCCGTCTGAAATCAGACCAAAATATTATAGCACAAAAAATCCTTGAAGGCATTAGCTTTCAAGGATTGTGTGGTTGGTTGTTACAGAAGCGGTTGAGAGCTACGACTTATGCTTTTCCTCCATTAGTGGTCTGAGCTTTTTAGCGATTTTACTTACTTTATCATTATCCTTAAAATACTGAGAAAGTTCCTCGTTTATCTCTTTCTTGCTTGGATTGTGATTGAATGCGTATTGGACTTTTTCAAGTTGTGCTTCACCAGAAAGTACATCTTTAGTTACACCCTTAAGTGCCTCTCTAATTTCTTTCAGTGTCGCCTGAGTAGAACTTCTAACATTTACTGAAAAATTTTCCTGCCAGTAATCGCACAGGTAGCCGTAACCCTTGTCGTTGGAAACGATGTAGTAATTCGCGTCCGATTTCGTGTCTTGCAGGGAATTCTTGCCGATAAGATATCCCAGATATGATGACAGCTGAAAGTCCAGCGCAT